>JBGPUQ010000001.1:0-33876 GCA_041491185.1 Nitrospiria bacterium
CGGTTTTTTTACGAAAATTCAACGGTACGGTGAGATGAGTTCGAGAGGGGAGGATATCCCCCAGGTCATAGATGTCGGCCGCTGATTCATGAGAGATGACCCCCTTTTTTTGACTCCACAGCCACCAGCGAATGAGATCTTCACGATCTACCGTGGGGAAATGCTTCAGGCGATAAATGCCACGCTCCACCCGGATCCACTTTCCACGTTGAATGTGGAAGTGCTGAAGCGAGTAGGGGTAACCAGCAGCTTTGGCATCGGCGGTTGTAAAATAGCCCCCCTGAGCTTCAGCCAGGGTATAGAGACGGTCTTGCCGATCCTTTGCAGTGGGTTTTGCCATGCACAAAACTTACACTAAATTGAAGTATTTTGCAATACTTGTATATTTTATAGCATAATACTTCAATTAAATTGAAGTATTATGCATTCTAGGCGGCGTACAGGAGCGTCTGGAGTTGGTTGACGGCTTCCCTCAGCCGTTCCGGCCCTCCAAAATAGCCGGCAATCTCCACCACGTTCCCATGGCTTGAGAGCGGGGGCACTTTGAGGACATCGGGGATGACGAACTGTGCGGTGCCGTGTTCGGCGTACTTCTCCAACAGTTCATTCAGGATCGCCTTGGCTTCGGGGCCATACTGATCAAAGAAATCCTTTTTCTCCTTCAGTAGTCTGTCGGCTCGTTCGCGCCGGGTGCGAAGTGGGGCGTTGAACGCCACGTGGCAGAGCAGATCGAAGGGATCGGCATCCGGCTGATTGGCAGCGGTGGCCAGTTCATCGAAATTGATGCCTCGGTCGGCAAGCTGGCGAATAATCTCCGCGCGCTGGTCAGGATGCATCCATTGGGCGCGCAACTCGGCGGCGGAACGATAGAGCGTTCGGACCTTCTCGGCCGTGTAGTCCGTGAATTTAATGACTCGAAGTTGTTTGCCCTCCGGATCAAGCTCATACACCAGGTGCGCCGCGATTTCAACCTGGCCGCCGTCCACGTAATATTTGCGTCGATCCGGCCGATCTTTTTCATGGATGGCAGGTTGATCTGTCTGGATTCGATCTTCTTCGGTGTAGGGTATTGGGGTGACGTCAACCTTCTCCGTTCCGGGAATAGGTTGCCCAGCATTATCCACTTGCATTTCCGTGATGGTGGCCGGATCACCGTCAAAATCGGGGTCGGCAAAGAGGCGGGTGGCGCTGCCGGTGTAGTCCAGAATGTTGAAGAACAGTTTCCCATAGTCGTCACGGACCCGGGTACCCCGTCCGATGATCTGCTTGAATTCCGTCATCGAGTCGATCACGCGCGCCAGGACAATATTCTTGCACGTTGGGATGTCCACCCCGGTCGTCAGCAACCGTGACGTGGTGAGAATCACGGGGGAAACCGTCTCCACGTCCTGAAATCGCCCCAAGTGCCCCCTGCCGATCGCGCCCTCTTCAGAGGTCACGCGACAGACATAATCCGGATATTGCTGCACAAGATCAGCGTTGAGGTTATTCAGTAACCGTCGCATCTCATCCGCGTGTTCCTGGTCTACGCAGAAGATGATGGTTTTCGCAAATCGATCGGTTTTCTTCATAAATTCGGTCAGATGGCGGGCAATCGTCTCAGTGCGCGCCCTCAGCGCGACAATCCGCTCAAAATCTTTCGTCTGGTAGACCTCATCCGGTATCGCCCGACCATACCGGTCAAGCTCATCCTTGCTGGGCCGCCAACCGGCAGCGTCATAGGTTGTAATCACCCGATGGACGCGATACGGTGCGAGAAACCCATCCTCAATGCCTTGCCGCAGGCTGTACTGATAGATCGGATTGCCGAAGTAGCGATAGGTGTCTCGATTATCTTCTCTGAGCGGCGTCGCCGTCATGCCAAGCTGATACGCCGGCTCAAAGTATTCGAGAATTTCCCGCCAGTTGCTTTCATCGCGTGCGCTGCCGCGGTGGCACTCGTCAACGATGATGAGATCAAAAAAGCCGGGATCATACTCACGGTACAGCCCCGGCCTGCGTTCATCTTTGGCAATGGCCTGATAGATGGCAAAATACATCTCTCGGCCTTTGTTGGCCTCGCCATTCTCGATCTTCCACCTGGCATCTCCAAACTGGGCAAAAATTTTGTCCTTGGGGTCATCAACCAGGATGTTGCGGTCGGCCAGATAGAGGATCTTGGGCCGCCGATATTCACCGGTACGGTTCCATCTCGACGTCCACAGCTTCCAACAGATCTGAAAGGCGACGATCGTCTTGCCTGTCCCGGTTGCCATGGTGAGCAGGATTCGCTGTTTGTCTTGCAGGATCGCCTGAACTGAGCGGTTGACCGCGATTTCCTGATAATAGCGCGGGCTTTTCCCTGACAGATGATTGAACGGTGTTAACAGACGCTGGACCGTTGTTTGATCAGTCAGGCCTTGGGTGGTCGAAAATCTTGACCAGAGCTCATCCGGCGATGGAAACATATTGATCTCCTGCTCCCGACCGGTGAGATAATCGAACTCAATAATGCCATGCCCATTCGTCGAATAGGCGAACTTCAGACCGAGAATCTCGGCATACTCCTTGGCTTGCTGCAAGCCGTCGCCTGGCGACTTATGATCCGGTTTTGCCTCGATCACCGCAATCGTAAAGTCGCGCGCATACCGCAGGAGATAGTCGGCCCGTTTTTGGCCGCCGCGGCGGGTTTTGTTTCCAATCAGGATAATGCGACCATCTGTAAATGTTTTCTGTTCGGTAAAGGAATGCGGCTCGTTGTCCCAGCCGGCTTGAAGCAACTTGGGGAGAACGTACTTTCTACAGGTATCGGCTTCCGTGCTCATGCCGTCAGCACCATAGCGTTCGGAACCTACATTGTGGGGGACAGATCGAGAAAGTGTACTCTGACGGCAAGGAATTCTCAATATGGACCGGCTACAGGAGAGGAATCAGACTTTCGAACTGGCCGATGATGTCCATGATCAATATGTTATGCAAAATGTTCATGAACATGTGTTTTTCTGAAATTTTCACTTTCGAACTACACGCCCAATGACACAGCTCTTTATCTTGCCTAGAGAAAATCCTTTGGCCTTCTGATTGGGAATTCAAAAACAAAAGAATGGCTGGGGGACGAGGATTCGAACCTCGGTAAGCAGAGTCAGAGTCTGCTGTCCTGCCGCTAGACGATCCCCCAGTAGTTGAGCAACAAGGTGGCTAGGTTGCTAGGTAGATAGGTGGCTAGGAGGGATGATGTGGCATCACTCTTTTCTAGCTACCCAGCTACCTAACCACCGAGCTACCTACGCACCATTTTCCCTATTCATCCCAATTGAGTCAAGCGCCTTCTTCAGTCGGGAGAGCGTCCGTTCTTTGCCCAGCAGCGACAGCACTTCATAAATCCCCGGGCTGACGGTGCGGCCGGTCAGCGCGACGCGAACCGGCTGAGCGAGCTGCGCCATTTTGAGTTGATGCCCGGCCATCACAGCCTCAAACGCCGCATGTTGTGACGGTTCATCAAACGCCGGCAGCGTGGCCAGCCGCTGGGTCAGATCGGCCAGCGCGGGCTTGATCGCCGGCGTCAGAAACTTGGCGGCGGCCGCCGGCTCCGGATTGATCTCTTCCTCGATGTAGCAGAACGACAGATCGGCCATCTCGGCGAGAGTTTTGCATCGTTCTTGTAACGCGCGGACGATGGGGACGACCTGCTCGATCGCCACCGACCGGGCGGCCGGCTCCCGTTCGGCCCAGTAGTGATCCCGCAGGAGATGGGCCAGGCGCTCCGGCTTTGCCGCCTTGATATAGTGGCTGTTGAGCCAGAGAAGCTTTTCCGGGTTGAAGACGGCGGCCGAGGTGCCGATGTGATCGAGCGAAAATTTTTCCACCATTTCCTGCAACGAAAAAATCTCCTGATTGCCGGCCGACCAGCCCAGCCGGGCCAGATAGTTCAGCAGCGCTTCGGGCAGATAGCCCATTTCCCGATAGACCAGGGTCGACGTGGCGCCGTGCCGCTTGGAGAGGCGCGCTTTGTCCGGGCCGAGGATCATCGAGACGTGGGCAAACTGGGGCGGCGGATCGCCGAAGGCGTCGTAGAGTTGCATTTGCCGCGGGGTGTTGTTGAGATGGTCGTCGCCGCGGATGACGTGGCTGATCTTCATCTCGGCGTCATCGACCACGACGCAGAGGTTGTAGGTCGGGATGCCGTCGGAGCGCAGAAGGATCAGGTCGTCGAGCTGGCTGTTTTCAAAGACCACGTCGCCGCGGACGAGATCGTGGACGACGGTGTGGCCCGTCTTTGGCGCTTTGAACCGCACCGCCGGCGTGCGGCCGGCCATCGGCTCGCGCCGGTCGCGGCAGCGGCCGTCATATTTGGGCGTCTGTTTTTTCGCCATCGCTTCGGCACGGCGCGCTTCCAATTCGTCGGCGGAGCAATAGCAGTGATAGGCGCTCCCTTGTTCGAGTAATCGCTCGACATGCTTGCGATAGATCGGCAGCCGGTCGGTCTGCCGGAACGGCCCCTCGTCCCAGTCGAGCCCCAGCCATTTTAATCCTTCGACGATGCCGTGGATGGCGTCGTCGGTGGAACGTTCCTGGTCGGTGTCTTCGATCCGCAGGATGAAGGTGCCCTTGTGACGGCGCGCGAAGAGCCAGTTGAAGAGGGCGGTGCGCACGCCGCCGATGTGCAGGTGGCCGGTGGGGCTGGGGGCGAACCGGACACGGATCTGATCGTGAGTTGACATTGCGCGCCATTATGACAGTCGACGAGGGAATGGGTCAAGGGAGGCAAGGCTTGAGCCCGAGGCCAGTTCGTCGGCACGGAATCGCCTGCGCTTGCGGTGCTCGGCGGATCATTCATATGTGGGGGCCCGTGCGGTGCATGTAGCTCCTCCGATGCCCCCACACCCTGGCGCTCTCGGCTGCCCCGGTATGAAGCCAGTTGAGGGGGCAGCCTGCGAGAGGGCACTCCTCACCGGCCCCGGGCCTCAAGCCTTGGGAGATGGGCCTGAACCCGCCCGCCGCGTGTTTGCCCGTCGAGAGGGAGTGTGCTACAGTAACCGGGAATCGGGAGAGATCAACCGGATGGAGTGGCCGCTTGCGGTGATCGTCTTTGCGCTGGGCGCGGCGATCGGGAGTTTTCTCAATGTCTGCATCTACCGGCTGCCCCTCGGGGAATCGATCGCGTGGCCCGGCTCGCGCTGTCCCTCATGCCAGGCGCCGATTCGCCCGCTCGAGAATATCCCGCTGTTGAGTTATCTCATCCTGCGCGGCCGGTGCCGCCAGTGCCGCAAGCCGATTTCCTGGCGCTATCCGTTGGTGGAAGCGCTCAACGGTCTCGGCTATGTGCTGCTGCTGTGGCAATTCGGTCTGATCTGGACGACGGCGATTTATGCGCTGTTCTTCTCCTCGTTGGTCGTGGTGACCTTCATCGATCTCGATTACCAGATCATTCCCGATCTCATCACGCTGCCCGGCATCGGCGTCGGCCTCGCGGCCGGCTATTTTCTGCCGCAGGGATTCATGAGCTCGCTCATCGGTTTCCTCGTGGGCGGCGGATTCTTTTATCTCGTGGCCGATCTGAGTTACCGCATCCTCAAGCAGGAGGGGATGGGCGGCGGCGACATCAAGTTGATCGCCATGATCGGCGCGTTTCTGGGCTGGCATCAGGTGATTCTGACCATTTTTCTCGCCTCCCTCTCCGGCGCCGTGATCGGGTTGAGCATCATGGCGGTGAAAGGATGGGCGAGACGAACGCCGATTCCCTTCGGGCCGTTTCTGGCGTTCGGCGCCGTGTTGGCGCTCTTCTGGGGCCCGGCCATGATGGAGTGGTATGTCTCGATCGGCCGCTGACCGAATGGATCATGCCGGCCGGTTCACGCCTGGCGGTCTCTTCTTTCTCTTGCTGGGTGTGCTGGTGATGCTCTATTTCACCGGCAGCCCGCCGTGGCTGCTGCTCATGGGCGTCGGGCTGGAAGGTGTCCTGCTGATCTTTGCCCTGGTCGGTTCGATGCGGTCCGGTCCGGCCGGCCGGCGCGCCGATGCGAAGGGCAGCCAGGACGAGTTTGTGATGGGGACCTTCCAGGGGCTCCTCCAGGAGTTGAAGGAGAAGGAGCTGGAACTGGCGAAACTTCGCAGCCAGGCCGAAGAACGCGCCCGGCACGTGGAGAGTTACAACGAGAATATCCTCCGCAGCGTTGCGAGCGGCGTCCTGACCGTCGATCGGGAGTTATGCGTGACCTCGTATAATGCGGCGGCCGAACGGATTTTGGGATTTCCCCGGCAAGATGTTGTCGGGCGGCGGCCGGATCAGCTCTTCGGCGCGGAGCATCCGCTGACGAAGATCATCGCGCAGACCCTGGACCGGCAGGAGTGGCTCAGCCGGCAGGAGCTGGAGCTGGACGCGCCGAGCGGACGGGTGTGGGTGGGGATGAGCACGTCGTTGCTGTGCGACCAGGCGGGCGCGGTGCTGGGCGCCACGGTGGTCTTCACCGATCTCACCGAGATCAAACGGCTGCAGGAGCAGGTGGAGCTGCGGCGGCGGTTGTCGGTGCTGGGCGAAATGTCGGCGGGGATCGCCCACGAGTTTCGCAATTACATGGGGACGATCATGGGCTATGCCAGTCTGGTGGCCAAACGGCTGGGGCCGGATGATCCGGCGTTGAAGATGGCGACGGCCATTACCGAGGAGCTCAAGGCGATGAACCGGCTGATCGACGATCTCCTCAACTTCGGCCGGCAGAGCGAACCGGCGCTTCAACCGACCGATCTGGTCGATTTGATCACGCGCAGTGTGGCCCAGGTGATGGGTCGGGGGGCCGAGTCGAAGGTGACCGTTGAGCTGGATCTGGTCCCGGGGCTGCCGGCCTCCATTCTGCTGGACGACGGGCTGATGCGGCAGGCATTGCTCAACGTGCTGAACAATGCCATCGAGGCGATGCCGGACGGCGGCGCGCTGTCGGTGCAGGCCAGACCGGTCGGCCGGCGCGACGTGGAGATCACGATCACCGATACCGGCGTGGGCATTCCGCCGGAGCATCAGGAAAAGATCTTCCTCCCCATGTTCACGACCAAACAGAAAGGCACCGGGCTGGGGCTGGCCCTCGCGCACAAAATCATTCTGTCGCACGGCGGCCGGATCGTCGTCGAGAGCAAAGAGGGCCGCGGCACGACGTTCCGCATCATGCTCCCGATCGGCGTGCCCGCCGGCGCGGCCGCGCGCGGCCCCGGAGACGCGGCGCGCCGGTTATGAGGGTGGCGCCGTTTTCGGCTCGGCCTCGGGCAGGGCGCGGATCTGCATCCGGCCGTTGACCGGCAACGCATCCAGCAACACCGTCTCGCTGCCGTCCTGGTTGGTAAACGCGGCGCCGACCCGGATCCAGTAACTCTTGCCGTTGCGCTCCGAGATGGCAAAGACCTGTCGAACGGTTCTGTTGGTGCTCTTCTGTGGTTTTTCGGCCATGGGGGCCTCCTTTGTTATGTGGGGCCCGTGCGGTGTAGGGGCGGTTCTTGAACCGCCCCTGCCATCCGATGCCCCACACCCAAAAGAAAGCACATTCCATGCCAGAAGAAAAAACTGCGGTGAAGTCAGCTCTCCGCGTTTTGCTGTGGATTTATCTGCACGATTGTTCAGTGTGGCCCCCGGCTGGTGACCGGTCGTTCAGGGTGTGATATACTGCGGCGGATTAAGAGAGAAGGGTCCAGGGTCAAGGGGCAAGGGTCAAGGGTAAAGCAATACAAAGCGTATGGCGATGGGGGTGATCAGGGGGAGAGGAGCCATCTCCCCCTGATTAGAGCGAGTGCAACACACGAGCGGATCAGCAAAGGGCAAAGGAAGATGAACAAGCGTATGGCGATGGGGGTGATCAGGGGGAGAGGAGCATCTCCCCCTGATTAGAGCGAGTGCAACACACGAGCGGATATGATCAAGATTCTCATTGCCGAGGATAAAGAGAGCATGGCGAAGATGCTCATGCAGGCGCTGGCGGCGGCCGAGTACGAGACGGTCTGGGCCAAGGACGGCCGCGAGGCGATCCAGCAGCTCCGCGACGGCCGGTTCGATCTGGTCGTCACCGATTTGAAGCTGCCCTATAAAGACGGGCTCGCCGTGCTCGAGGCGGCGAAGGAATATTCGCCGAGAGCGCCGGTGATTCTGATGACGGCCTACGGGACGATCGAGACGGCGGTCAAAGCCGTGAAGGAAGGCGCCTACGATGTCCTCCCGAAACCCTTCGATCCCGATCATCTCCTGCTCCTGATCGACAAATCGCTCGAGAAACAGCGGCTGGTGACCGAGAACGTCATCCTCCGGGAGGAGATGGCCAAGCACCTGAAGGTGCCGAACATCATCGGCAAGAGCCCGGCCATGACCGCCAGCCTGGAGGAGCTGCAAAAGGTGGCGGCCAGCACCGCGACGGTCCTGTTGATGGGGGAGAGCGGCACGGGCAAGGAGCTCTTTGCCCGGGCGATCCATTACATCAGCCCGCGAAAGGAGGGACCGTTCGTCGCCATCAATTGCGCCGCCATCCCGCGCGACCTGCTGGAGAGCGAGCTGTTCGGCCACGAGAAGGGCGCGTTCACCGGCGCCGTGGGCCGACGGATGGGCAAGTTCGAACTGGCCGACCACGGGACGATCTTTCTCGACGAGATCGGCGAGATGGACCTGGGGTTGCAGTCGAAATTGCTGCGGGTGCTGGAAGATGATGAGATCACGCGCGTGGGCGGGACGGTCAAGTTCAAGGTCGATGTGCGCGTGGTGGCGGCCAGCAACCGGAATTTGCAGTTGGCCGTCGCGCAGAAATTGTTTCGCGAGGATCTCTACTATCGACTGAGCGTCTTTCCCATCACGATTCCCCCGTTGCGCGAGCGCAAAGAGGATATTCTGGTGCTGGCCGACCATTTTCTCGATGTCTATTGCCGGGAGCTGAAAAAACCGTTCAAGCAGCTGACGCCGCCGGCCCGGACGGCGCTCCAACAGCATGGCTGGCCGGGCAATGTCCGTGAGCTGCAGAATTGCATCGAGCGGGCGATCATCCTCTCCGAGGGGGAGGCGATCGGGCCGGAGCTGTTGAGCTTGCGAACCCGCGAAGCCGCCGCCGGCGCGGCCGCCCTGCCGACCGAGGGCTCGCTGCACGACGTGAGCGCAGCGGCCAGCCGGCAGGCGGAGACCCGGTTGATCCAAAAGGTGTTGAAAGAGACGAATGGCAATAAGAGCCGGGCGGCCGAAATCCTCCAGGTCAGTTACAAGACGCTCCTGACAAAGGTCAAGGATTATGGGATTGACTGAGTAAATTTTCGAATGCCGATTTTCGAATTTCGAATGAACATCATTCCCATTCGACACTCGACACTCGTCATTCGACATTGGTGAGGTGTTCATGGCTCCCACGGCCTGGGCGACAACCTTTTTAACCCACCAGTTGTTGCACTACCTTGACCATGTCGCGCCGGAGGCGAGCCGCGCGATCAATTACCGCGAACTGGTCGAGGGGATCGAGGGATTCGATCCGCCCGATGATCCGGCCGCCTTCCTTCGCGATCCCCATCACTGGCTGCCGGAACCGTTACTGCAACGGACGCTGGCGGTGGCCGAACGGGCCGCGGAAAGCAAGAGCGTGGCCTATGAGGCGGCGCGCTATTATTTCGGCAAGGGACGGCTGTCGCAGCCGTCGTGGCTTGAGCTGATCGCGCTGGCGTTTGCCGATGTCGGGGCCATGGTGAGTCGTTCGCACCTGTGGGCGGGCGCCTATACAACCTACCTCCGGTTGCAGGCCCTGGTTCCCCAAGAGGTGAGCGGGCGACCACGCGGTCCATCCCAGGCCATCGATCGAGACGTCTGGCTGGTCAGCCGAGTGGAGCCCGGGGTCTCGCTGATTCTCTCCGCGCATCAATTCATTCGGGGCAATTATGAAGGGTTCACCCAGCTCTACGGCTGGGTGGAGGGCGCCGTGTGCGAGCCCCGCTATCTCCAGATCTCGTTGGAGGAGATTGCGGCGGAATTTCCCGGCGCGGCGGTCCACTGGACGGGTGATGAGGTCCGGATTCGCAATGGCTCCGGCCGGCTGGCGGCGGAGGGGCGGCGGGTCGGACTGGTGGAGGAATGGGTGGCGCTTGCGCCATCGAGTCTGGTGCCGTTGTCTGAGCCGGCGTCGATCGACCAACCGATCTGCCGGGTGATCCAGGGCCGGGCCGCGTTGTTTGGGCCGGCGACGTCCGCGGCGTCACCGGCGGTGGGGCTGGGCCGGGCCGGCGCGGTGGAGATCGTTCGGGGCGGCACCCTCGCCGATGGCGCGGTGCACTATCAATTTCGAGAGGGCGAGCGCTATGGCGCGCCCTATTCCTGTTATCGCTTCCGGTGGCGGGAGCGGCCGAGGATGGCGGAATTGCCGGATGCGGTGGCGACGCGGGAGCGGCTCTCCATGATGTTGCTGCAGGCGGTGCAGCAGGGGCAGGCGGTCCAGCACCGGTTGCTGAGCGCGACGATTGGCCAGCAACAGCTCACCGCCGAGAATCGATCGCTGCGCCGCCGGCTGGAGCAACCCGCCATGCATCCGACGATTCTGGGTCAGAGCGACGCGATCCGGGATCTCTGCCGGATGATCGAGTTGTTGGCCGAGACCGACACGACGGTGCTGGTGATGGGCGAGACGGGCACGGGTAAGGAATTGGTGGCGCAGGCCATTCACCGGCAAAGCGCGCGGGTGGCGGGACCGTTTCTGGCCGTGAACTGCGGCGCATTGACCGAGTCATTGCTGGAGAGCGAGCTCTTCGGCCACGAGAAGGGCGCCTTCACGGGGGCGATCAGCCGGCGACGGGGGAAGTTTGAGCTGGCCCACGGCGGCACGCTGTTCCTCGATGAAGTGGGCGAGGTGACGCCGGCCATGCAGGTGAAATTACTCCGGGTGTTGCAGGAGCGCGAGATCCATCGGGTCGGCGGCGAGCGGCCCGTTCCGGTCGACGTGCGGATTGTGGCGGCGACGAATCAGCCGCTGGAGCGATTGGTGGCCGACGGCCGGTTCCGGCAGGATCTCTATTATCGACTCAAGGTCGTGCCGGTGACCGTCCCGCCGTTGCGCGAGCGGCGGGAGGATCTTCCGATCCTGGCCGATCATTTTCTCCGGGAATATGTCGAGCGGTTGCGCCGACGGGTGTCGTCGATCGCGCCGGAGGCGATGGCCGCGCTGCTGGACTACGGTTGGCCGGGGAATGTTCGTGAGCTCCGGCATCTGATGGAGCGGGCCGTCCTGCTGGCCGGCGACCAGACCGTGCTGACGCCGGCGTTGCTCCCTCCGGAATTGCAACCGCGTTCATCACCGATGGGCGCGGCGACCGGCCCGCTGGCCCAGTCCTCACTCGAGAATTGGTTGGGGGTCGGCGATTGGGCGCATTGCTCCCGGTTGTTGAAGCAGCACGGCTCGCTGGACGAATTGCTGCTGCTGATCGAATGGCAGATCGCCTCGAGAGCGATGGCCGCGCATGACGGGAACAAAAGCCGCGCCGCCAAGGCGCTGGGCCGAAGCTATCGGTGGCTGCGAAAACTCGAAAGCCGACTACATCCGATCTCCCCCGCAATCGAACCGAACGAGCCGCCACCACCCTCAACAACCTGAACGATCGTTCAGGTCTTTGTTTTTCCTACCCTGACCATCCCCTGATAATTTTTCTTCCAAGTCTCTTGATTCCACAATAGAAATGCATCCGCCGCGCGGGCGGGTCTGTGGTCTGGCATGAAGTTTGTGTATGGTTCTGTGCATGTGCCGCTTCAGCCGTCAATGCCATGAAGGTCGGAAAGAGCGCGGATTCACCCTGATCGAAACGGTGTCGGTGCTGGCGGTCATCGCGCTGGTGATGCTCATCGCCTGGCCGTCGGTTGACGGATTGATCTCGCGGTGGGCGCTGCGGATCTCCACCACGACATTGATCCAAACGCTGCGGGCGACCCGTCAGCAGGCGATGCTGGAGGGACGCGCCTACCAGATCATCTTTGACACGACCGATCACGTCTACACGATTACCGGAGGAGGCCGGCCCCGTTCGATCCGGTTGCATGGACGGGTTCGGTTCGGCGCGGCCACGGATGTGCTGGGCCCGCCGAGTCAGCCGACCACTCCGCCGCCGACCGGCGGCGTCAGCTTTCGCCGCGAACAGCTGGTGTTTCTCCCCGATGGCACGCTGAGTCCGGGACCGGGGACGATTTATCTGGTCAACCGGAGCGGGATGATTGCGGGCAACGCCACGCTGGCGATCAGCGTGAGCATCGCGGGTCACCTTCGGCGTTACGAGTGGGAGGGCCGACGATGGCGGGTGATGTGATCATGTCGCGTGACCGTGTCGACGGAGAGTATCAAGGTACCTCCGATGGGGGGCTCGGGGGGAGAAGCGGAATCTCCCCCCGAAACCAATGTGGCTTCAGTCTCATCGAGGCGATGATCGCGATGGTCATATTGACCGTGGGTTGTCTGGCCGTTGTGGGAATGTTCGTGATCGCCGATCGGGCGGCGGCGCACTCGGCAAAATGGGATCAGGCCGCGGTGCTGGCGCGCCAGCTCATGGAGTGGAAGCGGGCGCTGCCCTTTGATCAATTACGGCAGGATGACCGAGACGGCGATGGCGTCGCGGACGGCGAGATGGGGCCGGCGGCCGGCGACCGCTTCATGAGTGAAGATGACCCCGGCGCATTCCATCGGCAATGGGAGCTTCGGCTGGATCACCCTGCCGCGGGGTTGGCGACCGTCTCGGTGATGATTGATTGGCAGGATGGCGGCCGCCCCCAGCGATTTGCCCTGGGCATGGTCCGGGCGGATCCCCGAGCGGGTTCTTGATGAAGGAGGCACGCGGATGAAGACGACCGATGACCAGGCGGGAATCACCTTCATCGAAGTGATGATCAGCCTGGGGATTATGAGCGTCACCGCCATGGCAGCCGTCGAGTTGTTGGCGGACCATATTCATCATCTCTCCAGGCAAGAGGCCGCGGTGGAGCGACGGCAGGAGGGGCGGGCGGCGCTGGCCGTGCTGGTGCGCGAGCTGAGCGCGGCCGGTTTTCCCTCCGCGCCCGATCCGCTCTGCCATGCCATGGTCGACGGCATCGAGGTGGGTCCGTCCTCCGTGCGATTTCTGGCCAATCTCTACGGTGTGGCGACCGCGCTGACGGCGCCGGCCGCGGCCGGCGACACGGCGGTGCAGATTCCCGATAACGCGCGGATCAATCTCGACGGATTATCGGTCAGTCCGGGGTCGGCGTTTGCGCCCAATGATGCGGTCTATCTCTATGATCCGGGGCGGGCGGAGGTGGCGGATGATGATCGGGTGGAGTGTCATCGGCTTGATCGGGCCGGGCGCTCGGGGCTGATTCCGCTTGCCGCCGGCGATCGGATCCGCCGGCCGTTTCCCTCCGGCGCCAGACTGCAGGTGGTGAATCTGGTGCAGTACGCTTACGCGCCGTCGACGCGCCAGTTGATCCGAACGGTCGACGGGGGCGCGCAATCGGTCGCCGATCAGGTGGCCTCGGCCGAGTTCGGGCTTCGGGAGGGCCGGATGACCGCGAAGATTATTTTGGATTCCAGGCCGTCGCTCGATGGACATTCAACCGCGGGCGCCGTGTGGCAGACGTTGGTGGCCATGCGGAATTATTCAGCCAACGATAGAGAATGAACAGATGAAAAAAACCATACCTGAAAAAGGCAGCGCGTTGGTCGTCGTGATGCTGGTGCTGGTGTTGTTGACGCTGCTCGGCAGCGCCGCGGTGGAGATGGCTCAGAATGATCTGGAGCAAGGGCGCATCCAGGTGCAGCAACTTCGGACAACCTACCTCGCCGAATCGGGGATCGAGCTGGCGATCGGTTGGTTCTCGCGGCCGGAACAATTTGCCGGGGGAATGCATCAATCACCGACTGCCTGTCGATCCGCGACCACTGCGGCCGAACTCTTTATCAAGCGATGCCGCCGAAATGTTGGAATAGGCGGCGGCCGGGCCGGTTTCTCGACTGACGGGGGAGCCAGTCAATTTCAGGGAACGCGGGAACGGCCCGACGGGCTGGTGACCGTGCCGGCGGAATGGCTTCTTCCCGAGGTGGAAAACGTTTCAGCGGGTGCAACGGTGGAGGTCCGGCTGTTCAGGCCAAAGACGGCCGGAGCCGTCTGCACGATCGAGTCGACCGCCCGCACGACCGGCGGGGCGACACAGATCATCCAGATGGAACTCTACGAAGTGATGACGCCGGTCTTGACCGCCGCGGCCGGGGCGGGAACGGCGGAATCGTCGGCCGGGCCGGTCCGAGTGCATTGGGGCGCGCTCCGGTACGCGGACGACGGGCCGAATGATCAGGAGAGCTGGCTCTATCGTGAACTGAAACGATTGGCCCGTCGGTACGGTCGCTATTACACGACCGATGGGCAGGGACGACTGTACCGGGACGGCGTCGGGAGCCCGCTCATGGTTGATGAGCTGTTCTCAGATGATGGCGCCGCTTCCGGCGTCTCTCCAGTCATCTTCATTGATACGCTGGATGGACAACCGCCACGATCAGGCGTGAACAGCAATCTGGCCACGCTGACGCTGCATGGTCCGACGCACGACCTGGTGGCGTACATCGGGGGCCATCTGGTCGTCTCGCCGTCAGGCGGGAGGCAGACGCGCATGGTGCCATCGCCCGTGGCGGACGCGGGGATGGTGGAGCTGACCGATCTCACATTTTCCGGCGGGTTCTACATCGCCGGTCAACTCACCGTTGAACAGGAGAGTCGACTCTTCGGCGCCGTCTACGCGGCGGAGGGGTTTGACGGCGCCCAACCGCTGGAGGTCTGGTATGACTCTCTGCTCGGCCGGGGAACAATTCCCGGCTGGCCGGTGGTGGCGCCGCTGCCGGGGAGCTGGCAGATGGTCTCATCCTGAGTTCTCTCGATTAAAAATCATGGCGGAATGGCGAACTGACCGACAACCTTGGAAAAGATGAGCGGTTTCTCGTCTATGTAGTTGGTTACATATTGTTGGGGTTCTTGGTATCTATTTCTCCTGACGGCCGTTGGGGCCTCATCTGTAAGTTGCGGTGAAATAAGGCGGTTTTGATCTTGGTTTTGGCACGGTGGTTGCTTCCTTATAATAAGTGGATAGAACTCTGTGGCCATCATCCTAGGCCGGATTACGGGTTCAAGAGGCTGCCGGAGCGGGGACAAGGTCGGACAAAATGGCACAAAAAATCGGACAGGCATTGATCCAGGAAAAAAAGCTGACCGAGCGGCAACTGGCCATCGCGCTCCAGCGGCAAGTGACGCTCGGTGGCCGGCTGGGGACCAATCTGGTCGAACTGGGTTTTCTCACCGACACGGAATTAACCCAGGCCCTTGGCCGGCATCTCAAGATGACGCCGGCACAGCCCGAGATCTTCGATAGCATCCCCCTGGAGGTGATCCATCTCGTGCCTCAGGAATTGGCCCAGAAATATACGATGGTTCCCTTTCGCAAAGAGGGACGCACGCTGTGTATTGCCATGGCTGATCCATCGGAATTGGCGGCCCTGGATGAGCTGACGTTTGTCATCGGTTGTACGGTTCAGCCCTTTCTGGCTTCGGAGTCGAAGATCCATGCCGCGTTGGAAACATATTACGGCCTGGCCCGACCGCGCCGCTATGTGTCGCTCGTCGCGTCAACGGCCGCGGGGTCGGGCACGGGTTCGGATGGCGCCGTCGAGGATGATGAGACCGAACAGACGCTCCCCACGATTGAAAATTTCGAACACGGTCTCAAGCCGTCGTATGAAGAGCTGGTGCATGCCAACCAGCGTGATGAGATCGTCGCCGTTCTCCTGAGGGAATTTTCCCGGGTGGCCGACCACGTGCTCTTTTTTGCCGTGGCGGAGGCGCGCGTGATCGGGCTGATGGCCCGCGGAGGCGGCTATGCGATGGACGACTTCCTCGGTATGGAGATTCGATTGGACCAGAGCCCGCTGCTTCGCCAGGCGGTGGAGAAGCAAGAGCCGGTCATCCAGCTCTTTGCCCCGGAGGCGCTGGGCAGCGGGCTGACCGATCTGCTTCGCCGGTATCAGCCCCGCCAGATCGCCGCGTTCCCGTTGATGGCCGCCGGCCAGGTGGTGGGGATCTTCTATGCCGATAAACAACAGGTGACCGGAGCCTTTCCCTATGTCGATCTGCTTCAGCAATTGACGGCGAAGGGCGGCATGATGATGGAGGTTCTGATCCTGAAAAAGAAAATCCTTGAGCTCTAGCCCGCGTCGACGATCGCTTGTGCACATCCATCCCCCCATGCTATATTACCAATGAAGTGTCACTCTCCCTCCACCCAGTGCCGCGCCTCCGCCTGCCTGCTGTATGAAACGATTCGCCACGGTCAACGTCCGCCTGCCCGACGATCTTGAGCTTTCCCGGCTCTTTGGCAGCTACGACCAGCATCTCAAAGTGATGGAGCGGATGCTCGGGGTCTCGATTCGCGCCCGAGGCCGCGAATTGCAGATCAAGGGCCGGTCGGCGGCGCTGGAGACGGCCAAATCCGTCGTGCATGAGCTCGGTCATCGGTTGCGACTGGATGGCCGGCTGTCGCTGCAGGATGTCGTGCTGGTGATCCAGCGATGCGGGCTGCCGCGCGATCACGAGCCCGTCCGGTCATCGACGGGGGAGCGGTCGAAGGAGTCGTCGCCGGCCCGCCGCGGCGGGCCGGACCATGAGGCTGGCGAGGGACCGTCGATCCCGACCAAAAAGCTGTTGCTGACGCCGAAGACGGCGGCCCAACGCCACTACATCGAGGCGCTCAAGAAACACGATATCGTGATCGGCATCGGGCCGGCCGGAACGGGGAAAACCTATCTGGCGATGGGCATGGCGGTCGCCGCGCTGATGAGCCGGGAGGTGAGCCGGATCATTCTGACCCGTCCGGCGGTGGAGGCGGGCGAGCGGCTGGGGTTTTTGCCGGGCGACCTCTATGCGAAGGTGAACCCCTTTGTCCGGCCGCTCTATGATGCGCTCTTTGACATGATGGAGGTGGAGCAGGTCAACCGGTTGATGGAGCACGGGGAGATCGAGATTGTCCCGCTGGCCTACATGCGCGGCCGCACGCTCAACGATGCGTTCATCATTCTCGATGAAGCCCAGAACGCCACGTCCGAGCAGATGAAGATGTTTCTCACCCGGATGGGCTTTCGCTCCAAGGTGGTCGTGACGGGGGATGTGACGCAGGTCGATTTGCCAAGGGAGCGGGCCTCCGGCCTGATCGAGGTGCAGACGATTCTCACCGGGGTTCCCGGCATCACGTTCGTCTATTTTACCGAACGCGATATTGTCCGCCATCCCTTGTTGCAAGAGATCATCCTCGCCTATGAGCGGCACGCGGCGAAAAAGGGGAAACGGGTCAAGGGTGAGAGGTGAAGGCCGGATCCGTGTGGCCAACCGGCAGCGGCGCGTCCGCATTGCCACTCGCCCGTACCATGAGCTCCTCGATCGGCTGGTGACATCGACCGGTCGCTCACCGGCGGAGGTCGGCCTGACATTTGTCAGCGATCGGCGGATGCACCGGCTCAATCGCGAATACCGAGGGATCGACCGGTCGACCGATGTGCTCGCGTTTCCAGCGGCGAACGTATCCGCTTGCCACCGGCAGCGGCAAGCTCAAGTCAGGGAGAGATCCGCTTCCTCTCCCCCTGACAACCCCCATCGAAGTACTGGCCCCATCGATGTACGCAACGGCCCGTTGCTGGTCCTGGGCGATATTGTTATCTCGGCCGAGACGGCGAAGCGGCAAGCCCGAAGCTCGGGCCACACCGTCCGCGCCGAGTGCACGCGCCTGCTGATCCACGGCTATTTGCACCTGCTCGGCTACGATCATGAGCGTTCCCGGCCCCAAGCCCGACGGATGCGCCGCATGGAGCGGCAGTTGTACCCCCGGGTGACGCGACATCACCGCGCGCGAGCGTGATGGTGCACCGTCTGTTCGAAACGCCATTCCCGTGATGTTGTCCAACATTCTCCAGCGCCTGCAGAACAGCCGCGATCGCCTCGTCGGCGGTTTGAACCGACTCATGGGGCGGACGGACGACTCGCCGGTCGATCTGAAGGGGTTGGAGGCGCTGTTGTTGGAAAGCGATCTGGGCGTCGGGGTGGTCGATCCGTTGATGACCCGGTTGCGAACGGCGATGGCGCAATGGCCGGTCGGAGCGGAGGCCCGTCGGGACGCGGCGAGAGCGTTCCTCCGATCGGCGTTACTCGAATGGCTGACTCCCTGTCAGGTGCCCCTGCCGGTGGATGACGCCAAACCGTTCGTGATCATGATGGTCGGCGTCAACGGGTCGGGGAAGACCACGACGACCGCGAAACTGGCGGAACGCTTCCATCGATCCGGGCGCCGTGTGGTGTTGGGGGCGGCCGATACGTTCCGCGCCGCGGCGATCGAACAGTTGCAGGTGTGGGGCGACCGGATCGGTGTGCCGGTGATCGCGCAACCGCCGGGGGCCGATCCGGCGGCGGTGGCGTTCGACGCGGTGCGGGCCGGTCTCGCCCGCGGCGCCGACCTGGTCTGTCTTGATACGGCCGGCCGGCTGCATACCAAGTCGAACCTGATGGAGGAGCTCAAAAAAGTCAGACGGGTTGCCGGCAAGGCGTTGCCGGGCGCGCCGCATGAGGTGCTGTTGGTGCTCGATGCCACCATCGGACAGAACGGGTTGGCCCAGGCCCGGCAATTTCATGAGGCGGTGGGAGTGACCGGGATCGTCGTCACCAAACTGGACGGCACTGCCAGAGGCGGCATTCTGGTGGCCATCGCGCAGACGTTGAAGCTGCCGATCCGCTATATCGGCGTGGGTGAAACGGCGGAGGATCTGCTGGATTTCGATGCCGAGCAGTTTGTGGATGCGTTACTTGGGAACTCGTAAATTGTCGAATGACGAATGGCGAATTAAAAGACAAGCGGCGCGGTTGATGCGCACGCGTTGATCGCCCCGGAGTTCATTCGTCATTCGGCACTCGACATTGCCGCATCATTCCCCATACGCCACCACCCGATTTTTCCCCCGGCCTTTGGCGGTGTAGAGGGCGGTGTCGGCGCGCCGGATCAGCTCTTCCGGAGTCTGGGCGTCTTCCGGGAAGGTCGCGAGTCCGATGCTGACCGTCAGCTGTTCGTATCCTTCCAGTAACTGGTGGCTGACCGTCAAGTCGGCGATTTCCCGGCAGACCCGTTCCGCAATCATGCGGCCTTCGGCCTTGCCGGTCTGCGGGAGGATGAGGGTGAACTCTTCGCCGCCGTAGCGGGCCGCCACATCGATGGACCGGATGGAGCCGTGCACGCAACGCGCGATGGCTTTGAGCGCCTCATCCCCGGCCTGGTGACCGTAGGTGTCGTTGAGCCGTTTGAAATCATCGAGATCCAGGATGGCCAGCGACATCGGCGAGCTGTGCCGCTTGGACCGTTCGATTTCCTCGATCAGCCGTTCATGAAAGTAGCGGCGGTTGAGGAAGCCGGTCAACACATCCGTGATCGAGATGCGCTTGAGTTCTTCCGTCTGGCGAAGATAATCGGAGCGCTCGATGGCCACCGACGCGTAGGTGACGATCGTGGAGAGCAAGGCCGCCTCTTCTTCGACGAAGGGTCTGCCCGACGATTTATCCGCCACATTGAGGACGCCGATGGAGCGTCCGTTGAGTTTGAGCGGGAGGCTGATGAACGATTTGGTTTTGTAGCGGGGGCGTTTTTCCCGCATGACCCGCTCGTCCCGCTCGAGATCGGCGACCACCAACGGGATGCCGGTGGCGAAGACCTTGCCGGAAATCCCCTCGCCGGGCCGGATCCGGAATTGCTCCACGATTTTCCGGCTGATGCCCGTGATCGATTTGATGATGAGGGCTTGCTGTTCTTCATCCATGACCATCAGCGAGCCCTGTTCCGCGCCGAGCAGGCGGGTTGCTTCCCGCACGATGATGTCGTACAGTTCGGCCGAGTCGAGCGCTTTCCCGACCCGCTCCACGACTTCGATCAGCGCGGTGGTGTCCTGCCGGCGCAGGTCGAGCGCATGGCGGAGTTGGTGATTCTCCAGCGTGAGGGAAAAATGAGTGCAGAAACCGCCCAGCAGCGAGATCTCGTCCGGCGTGAGCGGGCTGTCGAAGATCGCCAGCACGGTCTGCGGCGGCGCGCCCTTCGACAGCGGAAACAGATGCACGGAGGTGATGGTCTCGGGCAAGCCGCTCTTCAACAATTCGAAGACGGCGTCGCAGTGCGACGGCCGCGGATCGTCCATGAACCGACGGAAGAGACCCTCGGTCAGGTTCGGCCGGAGATCGGCCAGGCTGTCCCGTTTTTCCCCGAACGATTCGACCGGCGTCAAACCGGGCTGCGAGGCGTCGAACGCCAACACCGCCGCCGTCCGGATGTTGAACAGCACGCCGAGGGCATTGAGGATCAGCGCATAGAGCTGGCGACGGGATTCTTCATCGCGGATCTCTTCAAAGAGCGACAGGAGCGTGAGCAGGCGGCTGAGCTTCGATTCGGAACGGTTGCGGAGACTGACGTTCTCAAAAAAGGCGGTGCCGATCTTCTCCATGAGCCGCGCGGTCTCGATCAACTTTCGCGGTTCCCCCAGCCGGCTCTGCCGCAATTCGGTCAGGAACGGGGTCAGGTCTCCTTCGAACCGGTCGGCCATTTCCCGCAACCGGGCGATCTCATCAAAGGTCGTAAACCGCTTGCCGCCCAGCAGGACCAGCCGCTGGGTGGCGCTGTGAAAGACCGGGATCGCAAAGACGTGGAGGCCGGCGTAGCAGGTAAACGCGACCGGTTGGCGACTCTCCGCCGCGGCCGCCGCCTGTTTGCCGCAGTGGGCGTGGCAGGAGGCATTGTGACCGTACTGTTGTTGCAGCAGACCGCAGATCGGATGGTCGCGGCTCGGCTCGCAAGCCGGGGAGGAGAGGACGACCCGGCCGGTGACATTGTAGGTGACCAGGGAGAGATCGGAAACCAGGGCAATGCCCTCTTGAATCTCTCGCCAGTGAGCCCAGGTCTCACTGTCCAACGTTTCGCCCTCCCGGCAGCCGCCCGGTCATCCGCCGCCTGTCGTGGGAATCGAAGGTGATGGCCCTGTTCGATTCGAAGCACTCGTACCGAGAATCGGACGATGCGCTCATCTGCGATTCGAGGTCAAGCGGAGTGGTGGTCACTATACCCATTGTTTTCCGTCGATGTCAAGGCCAAAACAGGTTGATAGAACTTCTTGAAATGGTGTAGGTTGTCGATCGATGTGTCGATCGTTTTCGGCCCCGCATTCGGGGGTGGCGTTTTTGGAGAGGGTGATGGGTCAAGATGTCGATGAACGCGTTTGAGCTGGCATCGACCTTTGAGCCGAGGGGCGACCAGGGGGCGGCGATCGACCGCCTGACCGACGGACTCGACGCCGCGGAGCGTGACCAGGTCTTGTTGGGGGTGACCGGGTCGGGAAAAACGTTCACCCTGGCGAACGTGATCGCCCGGGTCCGGAAGCCGACGTTGGTCATGGTCCACAACAAAACGCTGGCCGCGCAGCTCTATCATGAATTCCAGCGATTTTTTCCGACCAGCGCGGTCCATTATTTTGTCAGCTATTACGACTACTATCAGCCGGAGGCCTATCTTCCCCATACCGACACCTACATTGAAAAGGATACGTCGATCAACGACGCGATCGACCGCATGCGCCACGCGGCGACGACGGCGCTGTTTGAACGCCAGGATGTGATCATCGTCGCCTCGGTCTCCTGCATCTATGGATTGGGATCGCCGGAGTCCTACCACGGGATGCTGATCCGCCTCGAAGAGGGGATGACGATCAGCCGCAGCCTGCTCCTGGCGAGGTTGGTCGAGATCCAGTACCAGCGCAGCGATGATCTGTTGTCCCGGGGCACCTTTCGCGCGCGCGGCGATGTGGTGGAAATCTTCCCCGCCTCGCAGGAGGAGCACGGGATCCGCGTCGAATTGTTCGGGGAGCGGATCGAGGCTATTTCGGAAATCGATCCGTTGCGGGGCGTGGTGGTGCGGCATCTGCCCAGGGCGGCGATCTATCCGGGAAGCCACTATGTGATTCCCCCGGAACGGATGGAGCTGGCCCGCCACGGCATCGAAACGGAGTTGGAGGCCCGCATCGCGGAGTTGACGGCGGCGGGAAAGTTGGTGGAGGCGCAGCGGATCGAACAGCGGACGCGATTCGATCTGGAAATGATCCGGGAGATCGGCTATTGCCAGGGCATCGAAAACTATTCGCGCCACTTGAGCGGCCGGCGCGCCGGTGAACCGCCGCCGACGTTGCTGGATTATTTTCCGAAAGACTTTCTGCTGCTGATCGATGAAAGCCATGCGACCATCCCGCAGATCGGCGGCATGGCGGCGGGCGACCGCGCCAGAAAACGCAACCTGATCGATTATGGATTCCGTCTGCCCTCGGCGTACGATAACCGGCCGCTGACCTTTGCCGAGTTTGAACGGGCCGTGAATCAGGTGATCTACGTCTCGGCGACGCCGGGTCCCTATGAACTCGACCGGGTGTCGGGGCGGGTCGTCGAGCAGATCGTCCGGCCGACGGGCCTGCTCGATCCCCGGGTGGAAATCCGGCCGGCCAAGGGACAGGTGGATGATCTGCTGGGTGAGATCCGGCAGCGGGCCGCTCGGGGCGAACGGGTCCTGGTGACGACGCTGACCAAGCGCATGTCGGAGGATCTGACTGAGTATTATCACGAGCTGGGGGTTCGAGTGCGCTATCTCCACTCGGAAATTGAGACATTGGAACGGACTGAAATCATCCGGGATCTTCGTCTCGGAAAGTTTGATGTGCTCGTGGGGATCAATCTCCTGCGGGAGGGACTCGATCTGCCGGAGGTCTCCCTGGTGGCGATCCTGGATGCCGACAAGGAAGGGTACCTCCGGTCGCGCACGTCATTGATCCAGACGGCCGGCCGGGCCGCCCGCCACCTCAACGGCACCGTGTTCATGTACGCCGAGCGGGTGACCGGGTCGATGCAGAGCGCCTTGAGCGAAATGAACCGACGGCGGACGATTCAAGACGCCTACAACCGACAGCACGGCATTACGCCCGCGTCCATCGTGAAAGAGATTCCGGTGCCGTTGCAGGCCCTCTATGAGGCGGACTATTCGACCGTGCCGATGGCGGCCGAACCGCCGGCCGATGTGGTGTCCCAGGAGGAGCTGCCCAAGCGGGTGCAGTCGCTGGAGAAGGCAATGCGGTCGGCGGCCAAACAACTCGATTTTGAAGAAGCGGCCCGGCTGCGCGATCGGATCAAGGCGATCACCGAACACGCACTTGAAGCGTACGGCGATGGGGATTAAATCCCAATCACGCCTGCTTGTACAGGTAGATGGCGAGGATGACGCCGAGAACGCTGAGCAGGTTGATCGAGAAGGTGAAGCCGAAGGTGATGGTGAAGAGCTGCAGGTCGAGCGTGAGGGGAGGGTGGAGCCCCGGTTGCAACTCCTGGATGAAAAATTCGCTCATGGGGCCGCCGGTCGTCGCGGCCCGCAGGATGCGTGAGAGGACGGCGCCCACGAAGCCGCCGATCAGGATAAAGAACAGCAACATGCCCGGCCCTTTTCTCAATCCCGCCATGAATGCTCGTCCTGTTGGTTTCCTTGCATCGGGGCGTACAGTAATCCTTTCATTTGGTTTTGTCAAGATTTCTCGTGGATCGATCCTCGAATCGATCTGAATTTGTTCTGGAATTCGCAGGAATTCGTTGACAAGGCCGGGCCCTTCTGCTATAGTAGCCACCTTGTCTGATCCGATGTGTCCCATATCGTTTGGTTCCGAGCCGTGCTTGTCCCGATCAACGCGGTATCATCAGGGAAAGAGGGGGCTCCCCTTCAGGCAGGGGCGCACGGTCGAAGGCCGGGTTCTGACCGGCAGAAGAAAGGATAGATGAGATGCGGTTTCCCATCCAATTGCTGTTCTCGGTGACGAAGCACATGATCAAAAGTAAGCTCAAAGGCCGCAAACGATTTCCGCTCGTGCTGATGTTGGAGCCGCTGCATACCTGCAACCTGGCGTGCGACGGCTGCGGTCGGATCAGAGAATATAAAGAGACGATTCGCGACCAGATGTCGCTTGAGGATTGTTTCAAGGCAATCGACAGCTGTGATGCGCCGATCGTCTCCGTGTGCGGAGGAGAACCGCTCATCTATCCGCATATCGTCGAGCTCGTCAACGGGATCGTTGAGCGGAAGCGCCATCTCTACCTGTGCACGAACGCCATCGGGCTGGAGAAGTTTCTCCCCCGATTTCCCAAAAGCCCCTACTTCACGATTAATGTGTCAATGGATGGTCTGGAACAGACGCATGACATGACGCGGGGTCGAAAAGGCCTCTATAAAATCGATATGGCGTCGATCAAAGCGGCGAAGGCGCAGGGTTTTCGCGTCGTGACGAATACGACGGTCTATAAAGAGACCCAGATGGATGAAATCGAAGGGCTGTGCGAAGAATTAAAAGCGGCCGGCACGGATGGCATGCTGATTGCTCCAGGCTATGCCTACCAGGCCATTCAGGATGATATCTTCCTGGACCGCCAGGGTATCTATGAGAAGTTTCGCCGGCTCTCCGGCTGGTCGAAGCGTTTCCGGTTCATGAATACCCCCCTGTATCTTGAATTTTTGCGGGGTGAGCGCCATTTTGATTGCACCCCCTGGGGCAATCCCACGGTCAATCCCAAAGGCTGGAAAGGCCCGTGCTATCTGATTACCGATACCCACTATCAAAGTTATGATGAGCTGATGGCGAAGACCGATTGGGAAAAATACGAACGGCGGGACGATCCCCGTTGCGCCAACTGCATGATGCATTGCAGCGTGGAGCCGACGGTCATGCGGGAATCGGGCAAGCGCGTCCGCGATGTGGTGACCATGCTCAGGTGGAATCTGTCCTGAGAGGGATCGGGCATGTTGCAGAGTTCCTGTGAGCAGACAGCGTCATCGCGATCCTGGCCGGCCATCCGGCAGATGCGCACCCTGCTGTCGAGGTGGTCGTCGCGATTTCTGAGATTGCCGGACCGCCACGGTCGCAATGGATCGCACGGTCGTCCGCGCGCGGCGCTCGCACTGAAGGTGCCCCCTCAAGTCCACCCTCGCGGTGAATTCCCCGCGATGTTCTCCGAGGCAGCGTCCATGGGCCCGTTGGCGGCGACGCAGGGTCGGATCGACGCCGATTCATCGTCGATCCCCCAATCCGCGCCGCTCGATGACGCCATCGGGCAGGCCGCCGCGTACCTGTTGACGGTCCAAAATCCGGCGGGCGGCTATTGGGCCGGTGAACTGGAGGCCGATTCCACGCTGACCTCCGAATACCTCATGCTCCGTCACTTCATCGGCCGGGTCGATCCGTTGCGGGAAAAGAAAGCGGTCCGCTATCTCATCGAATCGCAATTGCCCGACGGCGGATGGAATATTTTTCACGGCGGTCCGAGTGAATTGAGCGCGACGGTCAAGGCCTACTTTGCCTTGAAGCTGACCGGCGTCTCGCCGGACGAGCCGTTGATGATCAGGGCGCGCGAGAACATTCTGGCCAAAGGCGGCGCCGCGGAGGTGAACGTCTTCACCCGGATCGCCCTGGCGCTCTTCGGGCAGTACAGCTGGCAGGCCATTCCCGTGATGTTGCCCGAGTTCATCCTCGTGCCGCAGTGGTTTTACTTTAATCTGTATGCGGTCTCCTACTGGTCTCGGACGGTGATTGTCCCGTTGCTGATCATCTTTTCGCACCGGCCCCTCTGCCAGCTTCCGCCGTCGGCCTCGATCGACGAACTGTTCCTCCAGCCGAAGGAGACGACCCGGCTCAAGCGCGACCGGTGGTGGTTCACGTGGCGCAACCTGTTTCTGACGATCGACACGGTCCTGCGCTGGTACGAGCGACACCATCTCCGCGGACTGCGTCGGCGGGCCATCGCCCGGGCGTCCACCTGGATGTTCGAGCACATGAAGGGCTCCGGCGGGACGGGCGCCATCTATCCGGCCATGGCGAACTCGGTGATCGCCGCGACCCTCGTGCGTCGGTCGGTGGACGATCCGGTCGTGAAAAAAGCCCTCGGGGAAATTGAAGCGCTGGAGATCAGCGATGAACAGCGGCTGCACCTGCAACCGTGCCACTCGCCCATCTGGGATACGTGCCTGACGATTAATGTGCTGGTGGAGGCCGGGTTCGATCGCGATCATCCGGCCCTGGTCAAGGCGGCCAGATGGCTCCTGAGCAAGCAGATCCGCCGCAGCGGCGATTGGCAGGTCCGGCGTCCCGGCGTCGTGCCCGGCGGCTGGTACTTTCAATTCGAGAATGAGCTGTATCCGGATAATGATGACACCGCGGTCGTGTTGATGGCGCTCGGCAAGGTGATTCTGCCCGACGAGGAGCGGAAGCGGCGGGAGATGTTCCGGGGGTTTAATTGGATGCTCGCGATGCAATGTCGGGACGGCGGCTGGGGATCGTTCGATGTGGACAATAATAAACTGATCCTCAATCATATTCCGTTTGCGGATCATGGGGCGCTGTTGGATCCGAGCACGGCGGACCTGACGGGGCGGGCGCTCGAGGCGATGGGCGTGCTCGGATTTGATGCGACCTATCCGCCGGCGGCGCGTGGAATCGCCTTTCTGAAGGCCGCCCAGGAGCAGAACGGTTCGTGGTACGGCCGGTGGGGCGTGAATTATATTTACGGCACCTGGTCGGTTCTGGCGGGGCTTCGCATGATCCATGAGGAGATGGCTCAGCCCTACGTGCGGCGGGCCGTCGACTGGCTGGTGTCGGTGCAAAACCCCGACGGGGGCTGGGGCGAGACGTGTCAATCCTACGTTGATCCTGGTCTTGCCGGCGTCGGTCCCAGTACCGCGTCTCAAACGGCGTGGGCGGTGATGGGATTGCTGCACGCCGGAGAGATCCATCACCCCTCGGTCCGGTCCGGCATCCACTATCTGCTGACACAACAACAGCCGGATGGGGGATGGGAGGAGCGGGAGTTCACGGGGACCGGATTCCCCCGGGTGTTCTATCTCCGGTATCATATGTATTGCAAGTATTTCCCGTTGTGGGCCCTGTCGCTCTATCGCAATCTGACGAGCGATGGTCGGATGGTGACGACCGCCATCCGTGATCAACACCACCGGTCCGGTCTCTACCGGTTCGGAACGATGCTCTCCGCAACGTCGCGTCGTTAAACCGTTGAAACCTCCCTGTCGTTTGCTCCGAACCCGATTTCCGGTGTAGGTCGACGCGTCAGCCGTATGGTCGGTGATGGCTGGGTGATCTGTGTGGCGACTGCGCAAGAAGTTCACCCATTGAAGCGGCCGTTGTCGTTACGCGGCAGTGGGCAACCCTCTCCCTATCCGATCTTTGAGGGGACCTGCGGCGGGAAACCGGTGCTCGTGCTGCAGACCGGCGTGGGACCGCAGCGGGCCGCGAGCGCGTCGTCGTGGGTGCTGAGCACGCGGCGATGCGCGGGGTTGATCTCGCTCGGCATCTCCGGCGGCCTTCATGCCTCGCTGGTTCGCGGGTCAATCGTCATTGGGCGCCGGTGGGTCTGCCTCGAGGGTCAACCGGTGATGCGCCGGACGGTGGGCCCGTCGGCTGATCCATCAATGCTCGATCGGGCATTTTCCGCCGCCGCCGCGTGCGGCCTGACCCTCCGTGAGGGGCCGCTTCTCACCATCGATCGGGTGGTCGGCGCGCCGGAAAAGCGGGCGTTGGCCGAAGAGACGGGCGCGATTGCCGTGGATATGGAAAGCGGCGCCGTGGCCGGGGCCGCCATGGCGGCTTCGGTGAGCTGCGTGGCGGTCCGGGCGATTCTCGATCCGCTGGATCAAACGCTGGCGCTTCTCCCCGAACAGTTTCTCCGCCCGGATGGGAGCCTGTCGTTGTGGAAGAGTGGTCGCATGCTGGCGATGCACCCCGGTGCCTGGCCGACGCTGCTGGCGTTGGGTCGATCCAGTTCCCGATCGATGGGGCACCTGGCCCGGTGGGTTGACCGGTTTCTCAATGCTGCCGGTTCAGAAGTGTGACCGGCCGGCACGTTCTGGAAACGATTGCATCGGGATGAATGCACTGCCGGTGCCTCCGTGCGGCGGGAATCATTCCGGGTTGTTCTCATCTTTTTTGACAAAGCTCGTGCTGTTCAATAGAATGGTGACCCGTTTCAGGAGGTGATATGGCAACGCAGGGATTCTGGGTCCGTTTCGATCAGTGGTGCCGTCTGAGCCGATTGCGTTTTCCTGTCCCCGCTCATTCCAAACACCTGTTCTATGCTTTGGGCGGGATCACCTTTGTGGGGTTCCTGATTCTTTTTTTGACCGGTCTGTATTTGACTCAATTTTTTGATCCTCATCCCGATGCGGCGGAGCAGAGCGTTCGAGCGCTGATGGAGAAGGTGCCGGGCGGAGGGTTCATGCGCTCGATGCATTACTGGACGGCCCAGGCGGTGATGATCGCGCTCGGCTTTCATGTGCTGCGGGTCTTTATCACCGGGGCCTACAAGTTTCCACGGGTCATGACCTGGTACCTGGGGGTGGGGTTGTTCTTTACCGCCATGATGGGTTCCTACTTCTCGGGCACGGTGATGAAGTGGGACCAGGAGGGTTTTGAGGCGCTTCACCATTACAAGGTGGTCATGGAGACCCTCGGTCCTCTGGGCTATTGGTTCGGTGAGACGCTGACGGGCGCGGTCTCGCTGAACCTCCGGATGTACACCTACCATATCATCTTGGCTCCCCTGGTGATTATTCTGCTGGTGGCGGGTCACTTCTATCTGATCCACGTGTTTAATATCTCTCCATTGCCGTATGGTGCCGCCGCGAGGCAGACCGAAGTCCCACGTGAAGAACTGACGGGGACCTTTACGGAACACCTGTGGAGCATTGCGCGGTTCAGCCTGATCTATTACGGCGCGGTGGTCGTTTTGTCCATCCTCAATCCGGCTCCGTTGGGGGTGGCGCGGTTGGATCATTTTACGGGAGAAAAACCTCCCTGGCTCTTTCTCTGGATGTACGGGGTTGAGCATTTTGCGGGCATCGCGGGAATTATTTATGGAAGTGCGGCATTGTTGATATTGTTGTTCTTGATCCCGATTGTTGATCGAGGGGCGAGTCGCGATCCCAGGGAGCGCCGGGGAATTTTGGCCGTTGGGCTGGTGGCCATCGTCGTGATCACAGGTTTTTCCCTCTTTGCGTGGTTTGCGCCCCCGGAGGTACACCATGCTCACGGGGGACATCACCTGGAAGAACCGGCCTTGCCACCGCATCAACATGAGGGAATGCCGACGGAGGGAGCACAACAGCCGGCAGGGGAAGAAGCCCCATCTTCCCACAGTCATACTCATGAGGAAAGCGATCACCAGTAAGCGGACAGGTCACACAGCAACGACAGAACAAGAAAACGGGCTTGACAATGTCAGAAGAATTCCGCTATCATGCCGCGTCGAAACTGAATGAATTGTATCGATACGTCGTCTCTCCGACTGGTGGAAGGCAGTGTTGTCGTGGTCGCAGGCGCAAGACCGCAGAGCCGGCTAGCCTGAGAGAGGGGGTGGGGACGCAAACAGAGAAGTATCCAGCTCTTCGAATCATCAGGATGGTGTTGTCAGGGCAGGGAAAGCGCATGGCCGATACATCGGTGCATGCCTTTCCGGACGAGGGATAGAACGAACCATCATTCTCATTGTGGAGGACAGAGAACCATGGGCAAGCAGATGTTGAAGATCGGTGCAGTATCGGTGTTGGTTGGCGTCATCGGTGTGGCAGTGGCCATGTCGGCAGAGAAAGATCCCTTGGTGGCTCGTGTGCCGCCGGCCGAGATTGCCGCCGCCAAGGCCGCGAAAAATCCATTTCAGGGCAACCCGGCCGCGGCCGCCGAGGGAAAGATGATCTTTGAGGGCAAGGGAACCTGTTTTACCTGTCACGGGATGGAAGGAAAGGGCGATGGACCGGCGGCGACCGGACTTGATCCCTCTCCGCGCAATTTCACCAATTCGGCGTTTGAGAAAGCGAAGACGCCGGGTGAGATGATGTGGATACTTAGAAACGGCAGCGCAGGCACGGCCATGATCCCGGTCGTGGGAGCGGTGATCACGGAAGAAGAGGGTTGGAAGGCGATCCTCTATGAGCGGAGCCTCGGCGGCGAAAAGCCGTAAGGGGCGCCGTCGTCCAACCCGGGAATCAATCCTCGGGTTGACCGGATGACTCGGAGTACCTGAGAAGATGTTGGAGAGGAAAGGGGAGGCTGTTCGGCTTCCCCTTTCCTTTTTCTTGCCAATCGAAATTGACGTATTCATGCATCGATGATCGACGTTGACCAGTTGACCAAACGGTACGGATCCCTGACGGCGATCGAACAGGTGAGTGTTCGGGTTGAGGCCGGCGAGGTGGTGGCCTTTTTGGGCCCGAACGGCGCCGGGAAAACGACCACGATGCGGATCATCACCGGTGCGATTCCGGCGACATCCGGTCATGTGCGGGTGGCCGGGTACGACATCACCGACGCTCCCCTTGAGGTCAAACGCCGGATCGGGTATCTGCCGGATGTGCCACCGCTTCACATGGAAATGACCGTCACCGAATATCTGCGGTATGTGGCGAGGATTAAAGGGGTGGCGCGCGTGAATGTCCGGGCTGCTGTTGACCGGACCGTCGATCGGTGCGCGCTCGGGCAGGTGCGAGGACGATTGATCGGTAATCTGTCGCGCGGCTATCGACAGCGGGTCGGGCTGGCGCAGGCGCTGATCCACGATCCCCCCGTGCTGATCTTGGACGAGCCGACCACCGGGCTTGATCCCAAGCAAATCATCGAAATTCGGGAACTGATCAAAACACTGGCGGGCGATCATACGGTCGTGCTGAGTACGCACATCCTGCCCGAGGCGACGGCGATCTGTCAGCGGGTAATCATCATCCATCAGGGGCGGGTGGTGGCGGTCGATACGCCGGAACGGTTGGCGGCGCAGCTTCGGGGGGCGGCGCAATTGATGGTCACACTGTGTCGTCCATCGCCGTCGCTGCGCGAGAGTCTGGTCCGGATGCCCGGGGTGCTGGCGGTCTCCGTGCGGGAACCGGCGGCTTCGACCGGCGATGGGCCGACCGCGTGGATCATCGAGTGTGAGCGGGGGCGGGATCTTCGCGAGGGGGTGGCGCGAGCGGTGGTGGCCGGCGACGGCGGGCTGATGGAGTTGACATCGCTGGCGATGACTCTGGAGGAGGTCTTCCTGCAGTTGACGGCCGACGAGCCCGCTCGGGACAACGCGGTGGTCCAGGATATGCCCGGCCGGGTCCACGACAGTCCCACGTCGCCGACGGGGATGGGATGAACAAGTTTTTGGCGATTTTCATCCGGGAGTTCCGTTCGCTGGTCGTATCGCCGATTGCCGCGGTCTGCGTCTCCATGTTTTTATTCGTGACCGGCTATCTCTTCTATACCATCGTGGTGGCGGCGAGCATGCAGACGCGCATGATGCTGCGTATGCAGCAGATGCTGCCCCAGCTCAACCCGAATGACGTGATTCTGGAGCCCGCATTCCGGAATTTCAGCGTGATTTTGTTGCTGATCGTCCCCGTGCTGACGATGCGTCTGATCGCTGAAGAAAAAAAACAGAAAACGAGCGAGTTGTTACTCACCTCGCCGGTGACGATCAGCCAGATCGTTCTTGGAAAATATGCCGCGGTGCTGGCCTTGTACGCGATGATGCTGGGGCTGACGCTCTACATGCCGCTGTTGTTGGACCGGTTCGGCACCGTCTCGTGGTGGCCGGTGTTGTCGGGTTATGTGGGATTATTCCTGGTCGGGGCGGTTTTTCTGGCTGTCGGTCTGCTGGCCTCGGCGTTGACCGAGAACCAGATGATTGCCGCGATGATCAGCTTTACGCTGTTGTTGTTCCTGTGGCTGGTGGGTTGGGCCGGAGCGGCGACCGCGGATTCCGACGTCGGGCGCGTGCTGTCGTATTTATCGATGTTGGGGCACCTCAATAACTTTTTAAGCGGGTTGATCGATACCAGGGACGTCGTCTATCTGCTGGGGTTGATCGTCGTCAGCCTGTTTGTGACGCACCGTATTGTGGAGTCGTATCGATGGCGGTAGGCGAGGGCCGGCGCGACCGCTGGGCCAGACGGGCCGGTGTGCTGGGTGTTGGTTTTGCGGTGACCGGGCTTTCGGCCTACGCGCTGTGGCCGCAGTTTCCACGGGTGGCCAGCGTGCTGGAAGGGGCCGCACTCCTGTGTTTTGTCTTCTACGTGACGGTCAATGCCAAGGCCATTCGCGTGGCCTCATCGGGGCGAACCGCCCGACTGGGTCTGCACAGCACCCTGCTGGTGATCGTCGTGGTCGCCATCGTCGGTCTGGTGAATACGCTGGCCGCCCGTCACAATGTCCGGTGGGATCTTTCGGGGTCGGGCAAATTCTCGCTGGCGCCGCAGACAATCAAGATCCTGAAAGGGCTGGATCGTGATGTGACGATGACGCTGTTTGTCCAGGATTCGGACCCGTCCAAGGAGATGCTGCAGGGGTTGGCGGAGAGCTACCAGCACGACACGTTCCGGATCAAGATCGTCTCGATTGATCCCGATAAGCATCCGGCGGTGGCCAAACAGTATGGGATCACGCAATACAACACCGTGGTGGTTGAAAGCGGCGGCCAATCGACGAGGATGCGGTTTTCGAACCAGCAGGAACTGGACAATCGGGAACAGCAGTTTACGAACGCGCTGATTCGCGTGACGCGCACCGAGAAGAAACGGATCGCCTTCCTGGAGGGGCACGGGGAACACCGGACGGATGACGTCGGCCAGAACGGGTTTTCACTGGTGAAGGAAGCCCTCGAGCATGAGGGATACAACGTGTCCAGTCTCGTCCTGGCCCAACAGGGACAGGTGCCTGAGAAGATGGCGGCCATCGTGATCGACGGCCCGACCAAGACGATCGCGCCGCAGGAGGTTGAGATCCTGCGCAATTATCTGAACGCGGGCGGCCGTCTCCTGGTGATGGTCGATCCGCTGGTGACCAGCGGGCTGGATGCCCTGCTGGCCGATTGGGGCGTCACGCTCGACAACGATCTGGTGATCGAGACCTCGAGTCCGCTGTTTGGGGCGGGGCTTGAGGTCGTTGTGGCCAGCCACTATTCAACCAGCCATCCGATTACGAAAGAGTTTACGCTGGCCACGGCATTCCCGGCGGCGCGAAGCCTGCGATTCGATGAGTCCAAGAAGGGGCCCCTGCAATCCGACCCGTTGATTACCACCAGCGACAAAAGCTGGGGGGAGACCGATCTGAAAAATCCGCAGGTCAGTCTGGACCGTCTCCGTGATATTGCGGGACCGCTCCAGATCGCGATGGCGGTCCGTCCGGGAACCCCTCGTGAGGACGATCACGCACCGACAACGGGGCCCAATCGCGCGGCCCGGTTGGTCGTCTTTGGAGATGCGGATTTTGCGACCAACAATTTTTTCCGTCTTCTTGGCAACGGGGATCTCTTCCTCAATACGCTAAACTGGCTGGGGGAGCAGGAAGATGTCATCTCCATCCGCCCCAAGGAAGCCAGGCTGAGTCCGCTGATTCTCAACAATAGTCAGGAAGAGACGCTCTTTCTCGTCTCGTTGGTGCTGTTTCCCGGCGTGGTGTTGCTGGTCGGGCTGGGCGCGTGGCAATGGCGACGGCGGTTATAGTTCCGGCGCGGATGCGGGGTCATCGATCCTGAAATTGTCGGGAGGGTGATGACGATCGGACTGAAACGCCGGGGTGGGTTGCTGCTATTGGTGCTGGTGTTGGCGATTCTGGCCGCCTATGTGTGGTTGATCGACCTCCCCCGCGAGCAGGCGGCCCAGAAAGCCGCGGAGCAGACCGACAAGCTGTTATCATCAGACCCCACCGCCGCCTCGGCGCTGGTCCTGGTCAACGGCGACTCCACGATTCGTCTCTTCAAGGATGCGTCCGAACGATGGAG
>JBGPUQ010000002.1:0-28702 GCA_041491185.1 Nitrospiria bacterium
CTGATGCGGCAATTTGCAGAGGCGTGTCGGATGATGAAGCAGATGGGGGGGCGCGGCCGGTGGTCCGGACTCGGCGGGTTGGGTCAGGCGTTCGGTTCGTGAATGCAATGCACATGTGCGACGTGCACAGAATCAGCGAGGTGAAGCAGTGTCGGTAAAAATACGATTGTCTCGGCATGGCCGCCACAAGCGGCCGTTCTACCGGATTGTGGTGGCGGATGAACGTTCGCCCAGAGACGGGCGGTTCCTTGAAGTGGTCGGAACGTATGATCCGCTGCACGAGCCGGTCAAAACGGAGCTGAAAACGGATCGCATCCGATTGTGGCTCGGCCGGGGTGCGCAGGCGACCACGACGGTGAAGCGCATTCTGGTCAAGGCGGGCGTGGGAAAAACCGCCTGACGGGGTGAGGGGGATCGGCCATGCAGGTTTTTTTCGTGACGCTGTTTCCGGGGATGATCGCGCCGGTGTTGGGCGAGAGTATCCTGAAGCGGGCGGCCGAGAAGGGATTGTTCTCGTCGACGGTCGTCAATCTCCGCGATTTTGCCAAGGGACGTCACCAGATCGTTGATGACTCGCCGTACGGCGGAGGACCGGGGATGGTGTTGAAGCCGGAACCGATCTTCGAGGCGGTGGAGGCGATCAACCGGCAAGCCGGGCCGACACGGCTGATCCTGACCTCCCCGCAGGGGCGGAGGTTGACGATGGAGTTGGCCCAGGAATTGGCGCGGGAATCGCGGCCGCTGCTCTTTCTCTGCGGACATTATGAGGGCGTGGACGAGCGAGTGCGGCTCGGCCTGTCGCCGGAAGAGATTTCCATCGGCGATTATGTGTTGACCGGCGGCGAATTGGCCTCCCTGGTCGTGGTGGATGCCGCGATTCGCTGGATTCCCGGCGTGCTGGGGAGCGGCGAGAGCGTGTCGGAGGAATCGTTTGTCGGATCGGTGCTGGAATATCCCCACTACACCAGGCCCGCGGAGTTTCGCGGCATGGACGTGCCGGCCATCTTGCGGTCCGGCGATCATGGCGCCGTGGCGCGGTGGCGACGGCGGCAGGCGCTGTTGCGCACGCGCCGGCAACGCCCGGAATTGCTGGCCGATGCGGTGTTGTCGGATGAAGAGCGGGAGTGGTTGATGTCGGAGGCGGAGGCGCCGCTCGAGCATCTGTGGGGTCGGGGTGGGTTTCATAGAGAGAAGGGAGTGGGACGATGAATCGGATTGAAGCGTTAGAGCGATCATGGATGAAGAAGACGGTTCCCTCATTTTCCGTCGGCGATCTTGTCCGGGTCCATGTGCGGGTGATCGAAGGAGAAAAGCAACGCGTGCAGCCGTTTGAAGGTGTGGTGATCGGCCGCCGGGGTACCCGTCACCGGGAAATGGTGACGGTCCGGAGGGTGTCGTTCGGCATCGGGATCGAGCGGGTGTTTCCGCTCCACTCTCCGTTTGTGGAGCGGATCGATCTGGTGCGTTCCGGAAAAGTCCGGCGGGCCAAGCTCTTTTATCTGCGTCAGCTCAGCGGCCGTGCGGCGAAGATCGCGGAGCGGGAGACTGTGTCATCGCCAACGGCCCAACCCGCTGTCGCCAATGGCGAGTCGTCGTTGGAGGTCGTGGGGGAGGGGGTCGTGCCGCCCAAGAAATCCAAGGCCGGCGGCAAGGTCCGCGCAAAGGTGGGAGAGCCGAGCGCTTCGTGAGCGGCCCCCGCGCTCGCTCGCGCTCGCCCGGTCACCGGTGGGCCGTGCGCAGCCGGATTTGTGAACGAACGCTCGGTGGCCTCGGGTACCGGTGTGTCGCGGGGCTCGATGAGGCCGGCCGCGGCGCGTTGGCGGGGCCGGTGGTGGCGGCGGCGGTGATCCTGCCCGGCGAATTTTCTTCTGACGGGATCGATGACTCCAAGCGGTTGACTCCCAGGCAGCGCGAGCAGATGTATGAGGTGATTCTCGCGGGGGCGGTGGCGGTGGGTGTCGGGGTGGTCGAACACGACGAGATCGACCGCCTGAATATTCTGCAGGCGACGAAACGGGCGATGACCGATGCGGTGATGGCCCTGGCACCCCAACCGGATTTTCTGCTCATCGATGCCGTGGAACTCTCCGTGACGCTGCCGCAATGGGCGCTGATCAAAGGTGATCAGCGGGTTCTGTCGATCGCGGCCAGTTCGATTATCGCAAAGGTGACGCGGGATCGCCTGATGGTCCGCCATGACCGCTCCTATCCGGACTACCGGTTTGCGCTCCATAAGGGATACGCGACGCCGGACCACCTCTCGCGGCTCCGGACCCACGGGCCCTGTGCGATTCATCGGAAGAGTTTTCGTCCGGTGTCCGACTCCCAATCGGTGGACGGCCGTGCCGGTGCGGTCCGTGTCGATCATGGCGCCCATACAGCGAAATGACGCCCAGCGCTTCGGGCGGGACAGTGAATTGAGGGCCGCCCGGTTTCTCCAGCAATCCGGTTACCGGATCGTCGCCCGCAATTACCGGACCCCGTTCGGTGAAATCGATCTCATCGCCTATGATGGGCCGGTGCTCGTCTTCATCGAGGTCAAGGCGCGGCGGGGCGAGCGGTTCGGATCGCCTTACGCCGCGGTGGATGCGCGCAAACAACGCCGGCTGACCCGGGCGGCCCTCGGCTATCTGGCGAGGATTCGGTCCGGTCGCGGCGCAAGCGGACCGTCGGAGCCGGTCTGCCGGTTTGATTTGGTGGTCATCGATGCGGCGCCGGCATCGAATCCTTCCGACGGCCGGATCGAACTGTTGCAGAATATGTTCACGCCGGCAGGGAGCGGGCTGTGAGTGAGGGCGGATGATCCAGCTCTATCATGTGACCAAGCGGTATCAGCGCCGCCTGCCGGCGCTGAATGATCTGACGCTCCAGATCGGGAAGGGAGAGTTTGTCTGTGTGACGGGTCCCAGCGGCGCCGGAAAAACGACGCTGCTGAAGCTCGTGTTTTGTGAGGAACGGGCGGATCAGGGCCAGGTGCTCGTGCTCGGTCGCAATATCAGCCGCCTGCCGCCGCGCCAGGTTCACACGATCAGGCGGTCGGTCGGCATGGTCTTCCAGGATTTTAAACTGTTGCACACCCGGACGGTCTTTGACAATGTGCTGCTGGCGCCTCGGGTGGCCGGATGCGCGCCGTCGGAGGCCGATCAGCGGGCGATCGTGGCCCTCCGGACCGTGGGATTGGAGTCCAGGCGGGCGGCGTTCCCCCGCCAGCTCTCCGCCGGCGAACAGCAGCGGGTCTGCATCGCTAGGGCGCTCGTCAACAAGCCGCCGATTTTACTCGCCGACGAACCGACCGGCAACCTGGATGAAGAACTCACGTGGGAGATCGGCGATCTGTTGCAGGGCATCCATGCGAAAGGGACGACCATCGTGCTGGCCACGCATAATCGCGCGTTGATTACGCGTCTTGGGCATCGGATCGTGACGCTGCGGGACGGGGCATTGGTCAAGGACGAGGCGGGCGGGCGATGAGCCGGCTGTGGCTCTGTGTGGATGAGTTGGGTCGTCATTTGCGCGAGCATCGGGGCGCGGTGGCGCTGGCCGTGATGACGATGGCGCTGGCCTTTTTTCTGCTCGGTCTCTTTCTGCTCGTGCTGGTGAACGTCCAGGCGATGACCGGCGCGGTGACGGAGGATCTCAAAATCCGTGTCTATTTGCAGGATGGCGTGGATCCGGCGCAGCGCGAGACGCTGCAAGCTCGACTTGAACGGGAACCCATGGTGGCGGCGGTGTCGTATGTGTCAAAGGATGAGGCGCTGAGCCGGCTGAGGGAGCAATTGAAGGATCAGGCGGTGTTGCTGGAGGGACTCGGCATGAATCCGCTGCCGGCGGCGTATGAGATCCGCTTGCGCCAAGACCCGGCGGCACTGGCCGAGTTGCCGGTTTTTGCCGGTCGGTTGCAAGGGTGGCCCGGGGTGGAGCATGTGCAATACGGGCAGGAATGGATGGAGCGGTTTCGGATTATTCTGACTTTTTTGAGGGCATTGGGGCTTGGTGTGGGCGCGTTGGTCTCGGTCGCGGTGGTGGCCATCGTGGCCGGGGTGATTCGTTTTCTGATCGATGCCCGTCGTGACGACATCGAAGTGTTCAAAGTCGTCGGCGCCTCGCCGACAATGATCGCGGTTCCCTACCTGCTGGAAGGACTGTTGTTGGGCGCGGTCAGCGCCGCCGTGGCGATCGGGCTGTTGGTCGGCGTGGTGCAGGGGTTCGGGCCGACGCTTGAGGCGATGAGCGGGTTTTTGTTCAGTCGGGGCGGACTGCGCTTCATGCCCGTCGAGGTCATCATCTCATTTTTGGTCGGAGGCGCCGTATTGGGAGGGGTGGGAAGTCTGATCTCATTGAGACGGTCCTTCTGGTCGGTGTCGATGTGATGGCAACGGTCGGGATGCCGTCGGTGACCGTATGACGCTGCGCACGACCGGACGGCATATCGTGGCGGTGGCGGTGGCGGTCGGGCTCGGGTGGGGAGGGGGCCCGGTGCTGGCCCAGGTGCGCGGGGCCAAGGACAACCCGAAACAGGAGCTGAACGAGTTAAATCGCCTGTTGGAACAAAAACGACGACAGGAACAGGCGGCGGAAAAACGGGAAAAATCCGTGCTGGACGAACTTGAAGGGCTTGACTATCGCGTCCATCTCAACCGGCGACAAATTGTCCTGCTGGATCGGCAAATCAGCGAGCAGAGCCGTGCGCTGGAGGCGCTCTCCCGTGAAGTGGAAGAATTGGGGCAGGGGATCGACCAGCTTCGCCGCTCCGTCGGGGCCCGGCTGAAGGCGATGTATATGAGCGGAGATCAGGGCGGGTGGGCGGTGTTGCTGGGCGCGGGGAGCTATGAGGACTTGATCGTGCGGACGGAGGCGTTGCAGCGCATTGCCGCGAGGGAAGCCGAAGTCATGGCACAGTATCGAACGCGTCAGGCGGCGCTCATGGCCAAGCAACACACCTACCGGGATCTTGCCGAGGAGTTGGGCCGGAGTCGAAGCGCATTGACCTCGGCGCTGACGGACATCGACAGTTCCAAGTCGAAGAAGCACACGTTGCTGGCAAAAATCCGGACCGAGCGGGAGACGACGACCAAGGCGATTGCCGAGCTGGAGGAATCGACCAGGCAGCTCCAGGAGTTGCTCAAGCGGCTCGATCGGGAAACCAAGGAGCGCAATGGCGGTGGACGATTGGCCCAGGCCAAGGGCCGGCTGCCCTGGCCTCAAGATGGGGACGTCGTCGGACTGTTTGGACGCCAGCGCCATCCGCTGTATAATACGGATATCTTCCGCCGGGGGATCGAAATCAAGGTGGACCCCGGCAAGCCCGTCAGGGCGGTGCATCAGGCGGTGGTCGCCTATGCAGATTGGTTCAAGGGATATGGATTAGTGGTGGTGCTGGATCATGGTGATCACTACTACACATTATACGCCCATTTGGGCAAGGTGTCCGTCAAGGTCGGAGAAGCGGTGGCACAAGGGCACGTGATCGGTGATGTGGGAGAGACCGGGTTGGGGGAGGAGCATACGTTATACTTTGAGCTTCGCCATCACGGGACTCCGATGGATCCATTGCTATGGCTGAAAAAACGTGGCTAGGAAAGGGGTGAGATCATGATGCGTGTGGATCGACAGACAGTGCTCTCTGTGGTGGGGTTGGCGGCGACGTTACTGGCGGGAGTCGCGATCGGAAAAGCGCTGGAAAGCCGCAGCGTTTCGGCGGTGGAGACGTACGACAAGCTCAAGGTGTTCGCCGAAGTGCTTTCCCAAATGGAGAAGAATTACGTCGAGCCGGTGGATACCGGAAAGTTGGTGGACGGCGCGCTCCAGGGAATGGTCAATACCCTGGACCCTCATTCGGCCTATATGCCGCCCGATGTCTATCGGGAGATGCAGGTGGATACGAAAGGCGAATTCGGCGGGTTGGGCATCCAAATCGGTTTGAAGGAAAATCGGTTGACCGTTATTTCGCCGATCGAAGGGACACCGGCCGACCGGGCCGGGATCAAAGCCGGAGACTTCATTCTGGCCGTCGACGGCGTGACCACGAAAAATATGACTCTGATCGATGCCGTCAACAAGCTCCGTGGCCCCAAAGGGTCCAAAGTGGGTTTGACGCTTCAGCGCGAAGGAACGGCGACGCCTATTCGTGTGACGCTGGTCCGAGAGACGATCAAGATCCAGAGCGTCAAAAGCGAAATGTTGGGTGATAAGATCGGATACGTCCGCCTGACGCAATTTCAGGAGCAGACGGGAGAGGACCTCAAAAAAGCGCTCAAACGACTGACCTCCGAAGGGGCGCAGGCGCTGGTTCTGGACCTTCGCAACAACCCCGGGGGGTTGCTGAATGCTGCGGTGGAGGTGTCGGAGCAATTTCTTCAGGTCGGGAAGATGGTGGTGTCCATCCGGGGCCGTAGCGGGGCAGCTGAAGAATACCGTGCCAACGGGGCGGTTCCGATTGTTGACCTTCCCATGATTGTGTTGGTGAATGCGGGCAGTGCCAGTGCGTCAGAAATTGTGGCGGGAGCGTTGCAGGATTGGGGGCGGGCGGTGGTGTTGGGAATCACCACATTCGGGAAAGGCTCCGTGCAGACCATCATTGCCCTCAGCGATGGGTCGGGTTTGCGCTTGACGACGGCGAAGTACTACACACCCAAAGAGCGGTCCATTCATGGCATTGGCATTACCCCGGACATTGTGGTCCAGGGGCGGGAGGGCGAGGGGCATCGGGTGGTTCGCGAACAAGATTTATTGAAGCGTTTTGAGGGCGGTGCGACGGAGGCACCGGAGAGCCCGGAGACGCCGGAAGCTTCCAAGACGCCACCGGATTCGTCGAATGGTGCCGATGGGCAGGGCCAGGGGCCTGGGAGCGGTACCGAGATCAAGGGAGGTCAGACCCCCAAAGAGGATCCTCAACTGACCAAGGCGATTGAGCTGTTGAAATCGTGGCGGATATTCCGATCGATTGTCCCACAGAAAGATGTGGCGGCTGTTGCCAATACAGAAAAGAAGTAAAATACAGCAAAAAACATTGTATTGATTCGAAATACACAGTTTATCGGTCACCCGGTGGAGAGTTTACCGCCGATACTGTGAAATGGGTGAGTTTAATTGTTTGAATAACGACTACGCTTTCTGTTATAGTGCTAGCACTCGTTGCTGTTGAGTGCTGATCGTATCAACCGAAGGTGTCTGTTCGCTCCATTCGGCAATCACCTCAGCGTTATCCAAAAGAGATCTCAGCAGTCGGAATGAGTGGTACAGACAACGGCGGCGGACGTGATCTGGTGCTGTTCTGTGAAACAATGGACGGGAGGAAACAGATGGTGACGCAAACGGAAAAGAAGGGGGCCACCACGGTGAAGTTCAAGCCGCTGAAGGATCGTGTGTTTGTCAGCTACACGGAAGAGGCCGACCGGACCGCCGGAGGAATTTATATTCCGGATGCGGCAAAGGAAAAGTCGCAAAAGGGCAAGATTGAGGCCGTCGGTGGTGATGTGAAGACGTTGAAGGTCGGTGATGAGGTGCTGTTTGACAAGTATGCCGGGACCAAGATCACGTTTGATGGGACCGATTACCTGATCGTCAAAGAGGAAGACATCCTCGGCGTCTTTGAAAAATAAACAAGACCTGGCTGCGGCGGCAACGACCGTCGCGGTCCGATAGGAGGCATAGGCAATGGCGAAACAAATTCTCTATAGTGATGATGCCCGCGCGGCGATTCTGCGCGGCGTGACGCAACTCTCCAATGCGGTGAAGGCCACCTTGGGGCCGAAGGGGAGAAATGCGGTGATTGATAAAAAATTTGGGGCTCCGACGATCACCAAGGACGGGGTGACAGTGGCCAAGGAGATCGAGTTGAAGGATCCCTGGGAAAACATGGGGGCGCAGCTGGTGAAGGAAGTCGCCAGCAAGACGAGCGATGTGGCGGGCGATGGCACGACGACCGCAACAGTCTTGGCGCATGCCATTTTCCGTGAAGGCGTGAAGAATGTGTCGGCGGGCGCCAATGCCATGGAAGTCAAGCGGGGGATCGATCGCGGTGTCGAAGTGGTGATCGATGAACTCAAGAAGCTCAGCAAGCCCTGTCAGTCCAAAAAGGAAATTTCACAGATCGGCACGATCTCGGCCAATAATGACGCCACGATCGGCGAATTGATCGCCGAGGCGATGGAAAAAGTCGGCAAGGACGGCGTCATCACGGTGGAGGAAGCCAAGAGCATGACCACCTCGCTGGATGTCGTGGAGGGCATGCAATTCGACCGCGGCTACATCTCTCCCTATTTTGTGACCGATCCGGAGCGAATGGAGTCTGTCCTGGAGGATGTGTTCCTGTTGATCAACGAGAAGAAGATCACCTCGATGAAGGATGTGCTGCCGATTCTGGAGCAGGTGGCCCGGCTGGGAAAACCGTTCGTGATCTTGGCTGAAGAAGTGGAAGGCGAGGCGCTGGCGACGCTGGTGGTCAACAAGCTCCGGGGGACGCTGAGCTGCGCGGCGGTCAAAGCGCCGGGATTCGGCGATCGCCGGAAGGCGATGTTGGAAGATATCGCCATCTTGACCGGTGGCCAGGTCATCTCCGAGGATCTCGGTATCAAGTTGGAGAACATCAAGATTTCCGATCTGGGACGTGCCAAGCGGGTGACGATCGATCGCGACAATACGACGATCGTTGAAGGCGCGGGCGATTCGGCCAAGATACAGGGACGGATCAAGCAGATCAAAGCCCAAATCGAAGAGACGACGTCCGACTACGACCGCGAAAAGCTTCAGGAGCGGCTGGCCAAGATCGTCGGCGGAGTTGCGGTGATCAATGTGGGCGCGGCGACCGAAACGGAAATGAAGGAAAAGAAGGCACGCGTGGAAGACGCGCTCCATGCCACCAAGGCTGCGGTCGAAGAAGGGATCGTGCCGGGTGGTGGAGTGGCGCTTCTGCGGTGCATTCCGGCGCTTGAGAAACTCAAGCTTGAGGGTGACCAGCAAGCGGGGATCACGATCCTCAAGCGGGCGTTGGAAGAGCCGATCCGGCAGATTGTGGGAAACGCCGGGTTTGAAGGGTCGGTCGTTGTCGAGCGCGTGAAGAAGGAAAAAACCAACGTCGGATTTGACGCGGCCGCGGAAACCTATTGCGACCTGCTGGAGGCCGGCATCATCGATCCGACCAAGGTGACCCGCAGCGCCCTGCAGAATGCGGCGAGCGTGGCCTCGTTGATGCTGACGACGGAAGTGATGGTCTGCGAGTTGCCGGAGAAAGAGGGCAAGGCCCCTGCCATGCCGTCAGGCGGTGGAATGGGTGACATGTATTAATCGTCTCCCATCGGCAAAGAAGGTGTAAGATCGGCCCCCCTCAATCGTACCTGAGGGGGGCCGATCTTTTATGTTTCTCCCTCTTTGACATTGACAGTTGAGGGGGGGCAGTTATATAACAACTACATACCGGATGAACGCGGTTCAAGACACACAGGGGGAGGCGATGGGGAGCGTACAGGCCGTCGAAGCGGCGCGATGGGATCAGGAAGTCTTGAAGGCCAAGGAAGTGGTCATGGTGGATTTCTGGGCGGTGTGGTGCGGACCGTGTCAGATAATTGCGCCGATCGTGCAGGAACTCGCAGGCGAATATGCCGGCCGGGTGAAGGTGCTAAAGCTCAATACCGATGAGAATCAGGAGATCGCCAGTCGATACCAGATTATGGGAATCCCGACGCTCTTGTTTTTTAAAGATGGAAGCGCGGTCGATAAAATCGTCGGGGCAGTCTCGAAGAAACAGATGAAAGATCGCATCGACGCCTTGTTGTCATGATGGTGACCCGTGCGTCGGCCCCGCGGAAGGCTGCAGCCCACGGTGGGCTCCCGGCCGTGCGACGACGAGCGGGATGAGAAGGTAGCTCCGGGCGATGCTGAGGGAGTTGCGGATCAGAAATTTCGCGATTATCGACTCCCTTGAACTGACGTTTGACAGCGGGTTTCTGGTCTTTACCGGTGAGACCGGAGCGGGCAAGTCGATTCTCATCGATGCCCTGGGTTTGTTGATCGGCGGTCGAGCCGCCCCGGAGTACATTCGGACCGGATGCGAAGAGGCCGTCGTCGAGGCCAGATTCGAACCCCCGGACGATGAGTGGGTGGGGCGCCGGCTTCAGTCGATCGGCATCGACCCCCTGGATGAGCCGGCGCTTCTGATCCGCCGTATTCTTTCCCGTTCGGACCGCAGCCGTGTGACCATCAACGGTCAACTGGCGACCGTTTCACAACTGGCCAGACTCTGTGCCGGCCTCGTCAATATCCATGGCCAGCAAGACTATCAATCACTCCTCTCCACTTCAGACCAACTGGAATTGTTGGATCGATTCGGTCTGGTACAGCCGGCGAAGGAAGCATATCAATCGCTTTACGGTCGATACCGGGAACTGGAGCAGGCGCGCCTGCAGCTTGAGTCGGCCGATCGGGATCGGTTGCAACGGATTGACCTGCTGACCTTTCAACTGTCGGAATTGGACGCCGCCCACGTATGCGACGGGGAAGAATCGACGCTGACCGGGGAGTTGGCGCGTCTCCGGCATGCCGCGCAACTGGCCGCCGCGGCGGAGGAGAGTTATCAGTTGCTTTCTGACAACGAGCCGTCACTGCTGACGCAGATGGCTCGTGTTCACAAACTGGTCAAGACCATGGCGCAGGTGGACGCCGAGTTGGAGTCGGCCGCGAACACGCTCGACACCGTGGCGATTCACCTCAAAGAACTGTCGCAGACGATGCGTGACTACGGCGAACGACTGTCGCATGACCCCAAGCGGCTGGAGGAGATGGAGGATCGTCTGGTGTTGATCGCCGGGCTGAAGAAGAAACATGGTTGCGCTGATGAAGCGGCGCTCCTGGCGCATGCGACCGCCCTCCGGCAGGAGTTGGAGCCGCTGACGACGTGGGGCGATCGTCACGCCGCCGTGATGGAAGAACGGGGACGGCTCTTGACCCAGCTTGAGCAGAGCGCGACCCGGCTCTCTTCGGTCCGTCGTCAGGCTGCGGAGCGGTTCCGCCGGCAGGTGGAACGCGAGCTGGCCCAGCTGAAGATGGAACAGGCGACGTGCGAGGTGCGATGCACCCCGATGGGAGCGTCCCATTACCAGATGGACGGGTGGGATCAGGTTGAGTTTTTGGTGACGGCAAACCGCGGCGAAGAGCTCAAACCGCTCAGAAAAGTGGCCTCAGGAGGGGAGCTCTCACGCCTGATGCTGGCGATCAAGAGTGTCCTGGGGCGCGCCGATCGTGTGCCCGTTCTGGTGTTTGATGAGGTGGACGCGGGGATCGGCGGGGCCGTTGCGGAACTGGTCGGCCGGCGGCTCAAGTCGTTGGCACAGGGGCGGCAGTTGTTGTGCGTGACCCATCTTCCCCAGGTAGCGGCGTTCGCCGACCGTCACTACGTCGTGGAGAAGATCGGGAAGAAAGGACGGACCGTGACCACACTCCGGGCGTTGGATCGAAAGGCGCAGGTGGCTGAGCTGGCCCGGATGGTGGGTGGCTCCTCCATCACCGAAGCCACCCGGCGCCACGCGGAAGAGCTGTTGCTGGCTGGTCGCGCTGGCGGGGAATAATCGGGGAGGCGCTGGTCAGACCAGCAACCAGAGGATCACCGCCGAAATTGATGCGTACAGCGCCAAAAAATACGGTGGTGTCACCAGCCAGCGCTCGCAGGCGCTATAGGTCACGGCAAGGATGCCGCTGATGATGAGGGTCGACTCCGTCATGGCATCCCGGCGGTCATGGTCGCGTGGTCTCTGCCACCTGTTCGAGTTCTGTCAGCGCTTCTTCCATCTGTCCGGAAATGATCGGTCGGCTCAAGACCCGGTTGATGACGGAAAGAATTTCCGTGACCTGAAATGGTTTCAGCAGGTAATCCGCGGCGCCATACCGGATCGCCTCGATTGCGCTTTTGAGGCTTCCGTACCCGGTCAGAATGATGGCCTGGGTGTTGGGGCGAACGGTGCGAATTTCTTTCAACAGCGCGGTGCCATGGCAATCGGCCATTTTCAGGTCGAGGGTGACGAGATCGATGGTGGTGGACTGCAACAAGGAAAGCGCCTGTTGTCGACCGGTGGCGGTGTAGACTTCGTAAAATGGTTTCAGGACCATCTTCAGTGACTCACGTGGACCTGCTTCGTCATCGATGATTAATATTTTCGCCCGTTTTTCCATGCCCTCATACCTCCGTGGTGAAGAATGTGGAGCGCCTCTGCTCGGTGATGCTCTCTATAATCTTGCAAAAGAAAGGCCAATTATTCGGGCTTGATCGATAATCGGTGAAGGGAGAATCAGTGTGTGTTATTCGACGGTTAGAACATGGTTGCCGATGGTTCAATGGTCGCAATTGTCAGCGGCCGTGCACATTTTTGTTCAGCCATCCGGCAGGGGAGATGATGGGTGTTGAATCATGAGCAATGAAGCGGAGTTATCCGCTCAGGAATGCCGTCCTGACGGATGTGCAAATTTGAGCAGCATCACATCGGGAAACGCTCTTTTCTTGACAAGCTTTCGATGCCCCCATACAATCAGCGGGGCTTTCGTTCCCACGTTTACTGGGATGACGATTGGGACGGAGCGAGGTTCGCAGTCAATGCGGAAAAAGGCGTGGGTGGAGCAAGCGGCGATGAGCAAGAGACAACCATGGCGTGTGGCGGCGATCGGTGTTCTCCTGGGAGCCGCCGTCTGGCTATCGGTGGTCGAGCCCCGACAGGCCTGGGCCGATCGACCATTTATCGCGACTGATCGGGCCGATCCGGTCGAGAAGGGGCAGACCAGGTTTGAGATGGGAGTGCTCTATCAACAGTTTTCGTCGAATGAGCACCTTTCCACATTACTGATCGAACTCACCAATGGCATGCTCAATGATCTGGATTTTGAGGTGGAGGTGCCGATCCTCTTTATGCAGGCGAACTCTCCGGCGGAGAACGGGCTGGGAGACGTGACGCTGAAAGCGAAGGTCCGATGGCTGAGGGCTCGAGAAGGGCGGCCGGTGTCGTTGGCGACCGAATTGATGGTGAAGCTGCCGACCTGCAACAAGGATAAACTGTCCGAGTTCGATCCGGTCTGCACAGGAGAAACTGACGTCGGGTTTATCGGCATCGCCAGCAAGTCATTTCACTCCGTCGATGTGCATTTGAACGTGGGGTATACCATCGTCGGCAATACCCCGTCGACGGACCCGCCGCTGCGTGATACGCTCAACTATTCGTTGGGATTCGAATATCCGGTTCCGTCGCTGCCGCTCAATGTCACGGCGGAGATTGCCGGCCACACCATTTCGGATCCCACGGAGTCGATCCAGCCCTTGGTGGTGCTGTTCGGTCTGAGCTATCGAGCGAGGGAGTTGCTGGTGTTCGATCTGGGGCTGGTGAAGGGATTAACGAATTCAAGCCCGGACTTCGCCCTGACTGGGGGCATGACCTTTCAATTTTAATCGGGAGCTGGAGTTTGGAGAGAGTGGCAGATGCGCGTGGTCAGCGAGCGGCCTTGGCGACCGCTCCGGACTTGATGCAGCCTGTGCAGACCCGCAGCCGCTGAGTCTGTCCGGCGACGCTGGCCCGGACCGATTGGAGATTTGGTTGAAAGAGCCGCTTCGTCCGATTATGTGCGTGGCTGACATTACAGCCGACCTGACGCCCTTTTCCACAAAGATCACACCGACGTGCCATACGCTCCCTTTCAGATAAAACGATCAGATCTCCGAAAATCGCCGTCAACCAGGCGGTATGCTAGCATACCGGCCTGCGCAGACGCAACTGCCCTTCGACCATGGCGATGTGGCCGTCGGGCGGTGACCGTCGGCCTGGTCAGGCCATCAAGGAACGACAGCGGTCGAACCGCCATGCCGTTCCTCCCTCATCGATGGTGATCAGGCATCGTGGACCCGCTGGAACTTTTCCTGTCCCAAGTTGATCGTCCCCTCGGTTATGCCGCAAAAGCGCTGCAGAGCCAGCGGCAGACTGTGCAAGGGTTGGGCCGGTATGTCATCCACCGGCTTGCGCAGATCGACGACGTGCCGTCATCCCCCTCACGGTTACTCCTTCGACGGCTGGCCAGATTGTTTCGCGATTATGATCAAGTGACCGAAGAGACGAGAAGGCAACGACTTGCCGCCGCCCAGATGATTCTGGCCAACCTTCGGGATCTTGCCGGTCGGTGTGTGACGACGGTGTCCGAGACGGCCGGTGATGCGCTGGCGTTGTTGACCCAGCCGATCGAGGTGTTGCCCGGCGTCGGCGCCAAGCGCGCCGCGCAATTTCGCCAACTTGGGGTGGCCACGATAGAGGAATTGCTGACCAATCTCCCGTGGCGGTATGAAGACCGTCGGCAGACCTGTCCCGTTTCGCGCCTCCGACCAGATGTCGATCAGACGGTCTTGGTGGATGTGAAGGCGGTCGGCAGCGGTCGCACGCATCGGCGGCGGATGACCATCGTCGAGCTGGTGGTCGGCGACGAGACCGGATTGCTGTCGGCCAAATGGTTCAACCAGCCCTATCTGCAACATCAATTCAAGACGGGCCAGCGACTGATGCTGACCGGGAGACCGCATCCCAATCGTTACGGCGGGCCGCGCTACCAGATGGACAATCCCCAGTACGAGTGCATGGATCAATCCGGTGATGAATTGATCCATTCGGGTCGGATCGTTCCGATCTATCATGAGACCAGGGGGTTGACCTCCCGAATGATCCGCGCGGTGATGCGTCGTGCGATCGACCGGTACGCGGCGCTCTGGCCCGACACGCTGCCGCCAGGGGTGTGTCGTGACGTTCGCGTGATCGAACCCGCGCGGGCGATTGAAGAGGTGCACTTTCCGCCTGAAGGGGCGGCGCTGGCGATGGTGCAATCCGGCCAATCACCGGCGCACCGTCGGCTGATCTTTGAAGAGCTGTTCATCCTCTCGTTGGGATTGGCCTGCCGGAAACGGGCGGTGCAACAGGAGCAGATCCCGATTCGTCTGGCCGGCCAGGGTTCCCTCTGCCGCCGCGTGTTGGATTCGCTCGGTTTTTCATTGACGGCGGCGCAGCGGCGAGTGATCGATCAGATCGAGCACGACCTGCGCCAGCCCCGACCGATGAACCGCTTGTTGCAGGGCGACGTGGGATGCGGGAAGACCGTGGTCGCGGCCGCAGCGATGGTGATGGCCTGTGACGGCGGAGCGCAGGCGGCGCTGATGGCCCCGACCGAGATCTTGGCCGAGCAACATGCCGTGACGCTTCGACGATGGTTGGAGCCGGTCGGTTTGCGGGTGGTGCTCCTGACCAGCGGGATGCGGGGTCCTGCCCGGCGGGCCGCCGTGCAACAGATTCATGACGGCACGGCGCGGGTGATCGTCGGCACGCATGCCTTGATTACCTCCGGTGTGACCTTCCGGCAATTGGGCATGGCGGTGATTGATGAACAACATAAATTCGGTGTGTTGCAGCGGGCCGATTTGGCCCGCAAGGGCTACCATTCGGATGTGCTGGTCATGACGGCGACGCCGATCCCCCGCACGCTGGCCCTGACGGTGTACGGCGATCTCGATCTGTCGGTGATCGATGAACTGCCGCCGGGCCGGACGCCGGTGACCACCCGCTTGATCGTCGAATCGCAGCGGGCGGATGCCTACCGGTTGCTGGCGCAGGAACTGGCTCTCGGCCGGCAGGTCTATGTGGTTTACCCCCTGGTCGAATCGTCGGAAAAGATCGATCTGAAGGCGGCGACGCAAATGGCCGCCGATCTCCAACAACACCGGTTCCCTCATGTTCGAGTCGGCCTGCTCCACGGTCGGATGAAGATGGAGGAGAAAGAGCGCGTCATGAGAGAGTTTTCATCAGGCACGATTGGGATTCTCGTGGCCACCTCGGTCGTTGAGGTCGGGATTGACGTGGCCAATGCGACCGTGATGTTGATTGAGCACGCGGAACGGTTTGGATTGGCACAGTTGCACCAGCTTCGGGGACGGATCGGTCGCAGCCGCCATCCCTCGGTCTGCCTGCTGATGGCCGGCCGGGGAGTCGGCGAAGAGGCGCGTCAGCGGCTTGATGCCGTGGTCCGATCACGCGATGGATTTCAGATCGCCGAGGCCGATCTGGCCATTCGCGGGCCCGGTGAATTTTTCGGCACGCGTCAGTCGGGACTTCCCGAATTGCGTGTCGCGCATCTGCTGCGCGATGCCGGCGTGCTGGAGGAAGCCAGGGCATGCGCTCAGCGCCTGCTGGAGGGAGATCCGGCACTTTCGCAGCCGGCTCATGGATCGCTTCGGTCCGCCGTGGAACGACGATGGGCCGGCCGATTGTCCCTCATGGCGGTGAGCTGACGAACTTGCGGGTGTCGTCGATCGTGTGGTAGAGTGGCAGGCGATATCCTCGACGGGAGACGGCGGTCATGGCGGAATGGGGCCAACTCAAGCGCGATCTGCAGGAGGGGGTCGGCGTGCTCTCGACCCAGATGGTCCGGTTGGCTCAACGCACAGGGCGGGAAGTGGTCCTCCTGGAAAGTCGGCGTGAATTGGTCCGTGTGGAGCGACAGCTGGCCCGTCTGTATCAGGAACTGGGGGAAGCCGCCTATGACGCATGGAGTCGACCCGGAGGCATCAATCCGACGGAGCCGGAGTTACGGGCCCGCCTGGAGTCGATTGCCGGGCTCATCACGGCACGCGATGAGCGGAAGAAGGAGCTGGCGGATTTTGAGCAATCTTTGGAGTCGCAGGTCGGACAGGGGCACGGGACGCATGGGTGACAGCCGCCGTCGGTATCGGGGTTCGGCCCTCTGTGCCGTCGCTCTGATGGGCCTGGTAATCATGGGATCAGCCTGCGGGGGAGTGCTCGTCATTCCGGAGCCGAACCAGGGTGGACAGGTGGATCTTCCATCACGGCTCGTGTCGAAAGAACTTCATGGCATCCAGATCACGGTTCAGAGCATGGCGTGGCGATATGATCCGTATTATCTGGAAGATTATTTTACTCCCCTCTTGGTCTTCATCCGCAATACGACCGACGAGCCGCTCTCCGTGCAGTATCAGGACTTTGTTCTTGTCGACGACCGGGGCAACCAGTACAATGCGATCACGCCGCAGATGGTCGATCGCGCTCTCAAGGGGCGGGGGGCGCCCTATCCCTATCCGCCCCCGATCTATTATCCCCTCGCGCCGGCGGGTTTTGTCCCATACGGGTATGAGCCCTATCCGGCCTATTATGCCGATATCATGTTGCTGAGTTTACATGAGACGAAAGTCGTTCCACACGCGCAGGTGCGAGGGTTTCTCTACTTCCAAAAGGCGACCGTTGAAGGCCAGCGGCTGACTCTGACCGCGTCGGTGGGCGGCCGATCCCAAGAGTTTCAGTTCTCCATCCAACATTAGATCATGCCGTCGGTTGCCGGGATCGATATCGGCTCCAATACCGTCCGATTACTGATTGCACTCGTCGATGATCGCGGGAGGCTCACACCTGTTGAGGCCGTTCAACGAATCGTCCGGCTGGGCGAAGGCATGGGGGCGAGTCCGGAGTTGCAACCGGCCGCGATGGACCGCGCCGTCGAGGTCCTTCGGCAGTTCCAGTCGAGGATCGTTCATCATCAACCCCAGATCGTGACGGTGACGGCGACCAGTGCCGTTCGGGAGGCCCGGAATCGTGACGTGTTCCTGGATCGGGTCAAGACCGAGACCGGTCTTTCGGTTGAGGTGATCACAGGTGAGGAAGAGGCCAGACGGACGCTGTTGGGGGTCTGGGGAGGGATTGCAGAGTCGGGAAGGGCGCAGGTCGATCATCTTCTGTTGATCGATATCGGCGGCGGCAGTACCGAATATGTTCAAGGGCGGCGGCACATGGTGGACGGTTGGGTCAGTACGTCGCTCGGGGTCGTGCGGTTGACCGAGCAGTTGATTCATCACGACCCGCCGTCGTCGGGGGAAATTCAGCGGGCACGGGACCATTTTCACCGGGAACTGTCCGCGGTCGCCGCGCAATTCGGCCCCCTGCCGACGGGTTGTCGACTGGTGGGAACGGCGGGAACGGTGACGACGATCGCGGTGCTGACGTGCGGCCTGGAGCGGTATGATCCGGCGGTCGTGCACGGCATGGTGTTGCCGTTGTCGGCGGTCAACGAGTGGACGGAGCGGTTGATTCACCAGACCGTCGCCCAGCGCCGGGCGTTGCCGGTCATGGAATCAGGTCGGGCCGATCTCATCGTGGCGGGGAGCCTGTTGTTGCAAGCCTCGATGCAACAGTGGCGGATGAACGAGATCGTCGTGAGCGATTGGGGATTGCGGGAGGGCATTGTCCTGGAGGCCGCCGATCGGGCGCGGGGGTGATGATCGGGGTCGATACTCCACCGTTGCGGCTCCGGATGGGTGGATGATATAATCCGTTCCTACACGGAGATGGCGGGCCGGCCGCCAATCAGAATGGCGCAACCTCATCATATCGACAAGGGAGCTGAAGCGGACCGAGAAATCGAGATCTTGGTCACGCGATTACTGGACCTTCTGGGTGAGGATGCCTCCAGGCCCGGGCTGAAATCCACGCCCAAACGGGTGGCGCAGGCCTTCCGGTTCTTGACCAAGGGCTACCAGCAGGAAGTAAAACAGGTGCTCAACGGCGCGATTTTTCCCATCGAGTCGAGTGAAATGGTGATCGTCCGGGACATCGATTTCTTCAGTCTGTGCGAACATCATCTGCTCCCATTTTTTGGAAAGTGTCACGTCGCCTATCTGCCCAACGGCCGGGTGCTGGGGTTGAGCAAAATTCCACGAATCGTCGAGCTGTTCAGCCGTCGGTTTCAGGTGCAGGAGCGGCTGACGACCGAGATCGCTTCGGCGATTCAAGAAGGGGTCGGGGCGTTGGGGGTCGGGGTGGTGATGGAAGCTCAGCACTTGTGCATGATGATGCGTGGTGTTGAAAAACAGAACACGCTGGCCGTCACCAGCGCGATGGTCGGCGCATTCAAGAACGACCATAAAACCAGAACGGAATTCCTTGATTTGATTCGTCGGTCGAGGCACTGATGACACGAGCGGATCGGATCCGGCTGAGCGACCTCCAGTTTCACGGCCACTGCGGCTGCACGGAAGCGGAACGGGAGATCGGGCAGCGCCTTTCGGTCGATCTCGAACTGGAACTGCCTGTGCAGCCGGCCGCGATCTCGGATGATCTCAGTCGCACCGTCGACTACGTCAAGCTCAGTCACGCCGTGGTGCAACTGGGCCGGCAACTCCGGCCGGTGCTGGTGGAGACGCTGGCCGAACGGATCGCCCAGCTTGTCCTCGATCAATTCCATCCCCGGCAGGTCACTGTCCGGCTTCGAAAAATCGCCCCGCCCGTGGAAGAGATCAAGGGCGCGTTTGAGGTCGAGATGACTCGTTCGTCGGTCCCGGTCCGGGAGGCGGGATGACCGGCGACTGCACGCCCGCCCCATACCGATAGACGAGCTCGCCGCCGTAAAATCCGGTGATCCCGAGGAGCAGGAGACCGATCATCGCCGTGCACAGATACATCACCCGATCCCGATCCGACCACCGGAGTCTGATCCGCCATCGGATGACGAGCAAGAGTCCAAATACGATGAGCGTGGCGATTGCGAAGGCTTCGTGCCGATCGATAGCCGCCTCCGGCACCCCCATCGCTTCCACAATCTCTTCACTCCAGGCGCCAAAGATCGCCGCGATGATTCCGCCGATGAAGCCGAGAACCAGCAGCCACCAACCGGTCTGGCGGAAGTTTTTGTTTTCCGTGATGATGCCCAGGAGGTCGAAGAAGACCGACGTAAAGAGCAGCGCGATTGGGAAGTGAACCGTCAGGGGATGCAGGGGATGAGTCATCGGGACTCCGTTATTGGGTTGTCGGGGTTGTGGCCGCTGTTTCTCATGTAATGCGGATGACCTTTCTCTAGCATTCTCTTATTTTGTGGCATTTGTCAACCGTCCGGTGAGACCCGTTCGTTCTGGTGCTTGATAATTTTCCCTGGTTTGATATGATAACGTGATTTTTGCTTCTGGGGAGGATGGAGAACCGTGCCGTACAAAATTAAAATTCCACACAAGCCGGTCGAGATCGGGGAGGTCGCGGCTCTGCATTGGCTTGACCGATGGGCTGCCTGGGAGGTGAAACGTCGTCGAGTGTTGTGGCCGATCATCGGTATCGTCATGGTGTTCGTGGTGGTGGGCGGGGGCGCAGGGGGATGGTGGTGGTGGCAAAACCGGCAGGCGGCCATTCTGGCGGGGCAAGCGGCAACATTCTACCCTGTTCCGAGCGAGTCGGGTGACAATACCTCTCCCGATGGCAAGAAACCCGCTCTTGAGAGCCGTTGTAAAGACGCGCTGCCACTCTATCAGCAGATGACGGCACGCTACGGTGGCAGCCGCCTGACCCCGCTGGCACTCTACTACCAGGCCGACTGCCAGATCGAACTCGGTCATCCAGAGGAGGCCATCGGGCTCTACCGGCAGGTGCTGGCGCGCTATCCCGCGGCGCATGAAATTGTGGCCTTCTCCGCCACGCGGCTGGGATATCTCTACGCCCGGGAGGGGGATCGATCGAAAGCGATCGATCAATTTACGTGGCTGACAGAGCAGCCAAAGGCGTTCCATCAGGATCAAGCGTATTATGAATTGGGCCGGCTGGATGAGGCGGATGGCAAGAAGGATGCGGCACTGGCGGCGTATCAGGCTGTTGTGAAGGGTTTTCCAAAATCGCCGTGGACGGCTGAAGCCAAGGTCCGAATTAAAGAGCTTGGCGGACAGACCGGTGAAGAGTTACCGCAACAGCCAAAGACCGAAGCCACGCCACCGGCGACGTTGCCACAAGTGCCAGCGGGTCAGACCCCGCCCACAGAAAAGACGGCAAAGTAAACGCGAGATCCGGTCCTGGTTAGGAGAGTTGGCCGGGGAGAAAGAGAGTCAGCCGTTGGCCTTTTCGGATGGTTGAGGAGGGCAACTGATTCCAGCGTTGGATCTGTTTGACCGTGACGTGATAGCGCTGAGAGAGATCCCACAACGTGTCTCCAGACTGTACGCGGTAGACCTCTTTCCGTTTGGAAGCAGGAGGGGCGTCGGGCGTGGATTCAGGTTCGGCCTGCGGCACGATCAGCGCCGCCGTTGCGCCTTTTGTAGGAATGATGAGCGAAGTTCCCACCCGGATGGTCGTTCGCCGTCCCAGTTGGTTGGCTTCCTGAAGCGTCGATGTTGTCGTCCCGTATCGACGAGCCAGTGAGGCAAGCGTTTCGCCCTGACGGACTGTGTGCCGGATCCAGATGAGCCGCTCTTCCTTGGGAAGTTGGGAAAAGTTTTCGATAAACGTGTCGCGGGTTCCGGACGGCAGTTTGATCTGATAGTCAGGATAATACAGCGGGGTAATGCCCTGGCGAAGTTCGGGATTCAGCATCTTGATCTCGTCGTACGTGACCCCGGCCGCCTTCGCGATGACGCGCAGATCGGTGGGACTGTCAATGGGCACGGCATCGTAGGCAAATGGTTTCGCATCTTCCAGCGCAAAGCCGTACTTTTCGGGATTCTTTGCAATGATGGTGGCGGCCATAAATTTGGGAACGTAGTTGCGGGTTTCCGGCCGCAGATTGCGTGTTTGCTTGATCTCCCAGAAATCATCCGAACGGGTGCGGGCGATCGCGCGGGCCACCTTGCCTTCACCGGCATTATAGGACGCCAGGGCCAGTGGCCATGAGCCGAACATCTCATAGAGGTCTTTGAGGTACCGGGCCGCCGCATCGGTCGATTTTACGGGATCTCGCCGCTCGTCGATCCACTCATTGATCTTCAGCCCGTAGCGTCGTCCCGTGCCGTTGATAAATTGCCACGGCCCCACGGCTCTCGAGCGTGAGTAGGCATAGGGATTGAATCCGCTTTCAATCAGCGCGACAAACACCAGATCCTCGGGAAGACCGTGCTGTTTGAAAATCTCCTTCATCACCGGGAGGTATTGCTTGGATCGTTGCAGCCACATGGCGAAGCGTTCCTTGATCGTTGTCTGAAAATATTCCAGATGGCCCTCGACGCTTGCATTGATGACAATGGGCACGTCATAGGTGATCTCCGCCTCAGCCGGCGGCGCGGCCTCTTCAGGTGCTTCATCGGGTTCGTAGGTTGGTTCATCGATGATCGTGCCGACACTGCGAGGGTCGATGAGCGGAGGCATGATCGTGTCCGTTGTTGGCGACACCGTGCCCGTTGATGGGGCCGGTGACGCGATGCTCATCGATGGAGCGGCGGATTTTTTTGACTGAACAGACGGGAGGGCCGCCTGCGGGGATGGGGAGGGAGTCTTGGAATTGGGATGGGAAGAAATGGTGCTGCAGGCGGCGGCCAGCCAGAGCAGTGCACTGCCGACCAGAAATACCATGAGCCGGGTCCGCGGCGCCGTGCTGGGCATCAGTTGCAGCATAAACTCCCGTCTCCCCGTGAGCGCTGTGCTCCGTTGTGCTTTACACGTAATGTGAATAATCGATAGCGAACACGGAGTGTTTACGTGCCGGCCGCTATCATAACGGGGACGATAGGGGATGTCAAGAAAAATGGCCCGTTGCGCTTCCCTCATCCTCCTGAAGCCGCCGGATGCTCCGGTAGGATCTGTCACAAGTGTAGCGGATGGGGCGGGCTTGTCAAGGGACCGCTTGACATGGGAGAAGCCGTCTCCCTATGATCAAGCCGATGCTGATCGGCAGGCAGCGGATGAAGCTGGATAGACGAAAACACAGCGGATTGATTCGTTGATTCGACGTGTGGTTTTTTGGATCGTTGTGTTGCTACAGAGTGGAACGCCGATTGCGATCGCGGCCGATGGAGGGATGCCGACCGGCGAATCGATGGCAAGAGCCGTGACACTCCAACAGGCGGTACGCGCCGCCTTGGCCCACCACCAACCGTTCCAGATGGCCCAAGAATCCCTCTATCAATTGACGCAGCAACGGCGAGAAGCGTTCTCCGCACTTTTGCCGACACTCACACTGGAAGGCCTGTATACGGGGCGCACGGAACCCGAAGGCGTGTTGTTTAATGGGTCTCCAATTTTACCCAAGCATGACGGCATGATTGCCGCGACCCTCAAGCAGCCGCTCTTTGCTGGCGGCCGTGTCATGGCCGGGTTGCAGGTTGCCACGACCCAGGTGAAGGCTGGAGAACAGAGTCTGAGCCAGACCAAAGAAGCACTCGTGCTCGATGTGGCGGATGCTTTTTACGCTGTTTTGAAAGTTCAAACCCAGCAGGAGCTTTTTGATGCCGAGGTCAAACGGCTGCGCGAGCATCGCCAGTCGGCAGAAGCAAGGCTGCGCGTGGGCGATGTGACCAAGACCGTCCTGCTTCGGGCGGAAGCGGAACTGGCCGGCGCGGAAGCGTCTCGCATCCGCGCCCATTCGGATATCGCGATTGCCAAAGAGCGGTTGGCTCTGCTGACCGGGCTTCCGCCGGATCTCGAGGTCAACGCGCCGTCGGCACCAGTGCCGCCGGAAGGAGCCGATGAGCAATTGGTGACGGAGGCCGAGGTGCGTCGGCCCGAATTGATGGTGAGCCGACTGCAACGGCAATCAGCCGAGCAGAGCGTGCGGGTGGCTCGCGCGGGATTCTTCCCGACGCTTTCACTGGAACTGACGTATGAGGACCATGCTCAGACCCCCCAAACGAGTTTTTTGGTCGAGCATGACAAATTCGCGCTGCTGAAATTAACCGTCCCCATCTTCGAAGGCGGACTGCAAATGGCGAAAATTCAGGAGGCGAGGTCGCAACTACGGGCGGCAGCGTTGAATGCGGAGTATGTCAGGGAATCGGTCGGCGCCGAAGTGAGAAGTACATTATATGACCTCGAATCGCTCAAGGGCCGTGTCGAGCAGTTCACGGTCCAGGTCCGCTTCGCGAAGGAAAATTACGAATTGACGGCGCGACAATTTGCCGTTGGTTTGGCGACGAACCTCGATTTGCTCGATGCCAACAGCACGTTGCTGACGGCCGAGCAGCAGCGCGCGATGGCGGTCTATGATCGCGATTTGGCTGTGTTCCGGCTCTACAGAACCCTGGGGCGTCTTTCCATCTATCTCCTCGGCGAATGATGGTCATGGCCACGCGTCTTTGATTGTCGACGCTTCGCGACGCATCGTCCACTCGGCATCGGCATACTTCTCGTGCGCCAGTTGTTCGGCCAGTTGCTGTTCCTCCACCGTCAATCCATCTTCTTGCATGCTGATCCCCCAGCGTTGGGCCATGCCCGCAGCCAGTCGGCGGGCAAGTTCGGCAAGGGCAGGACATTGGGCTTGTGGGAACAGGCTGGCCAATCCAATGGCATGGTTCAGCGCGCTCTCATCGACGATGAGCCACCGGCGGATGGCCTCGGGCTCATGGTGGAGCAGAATGGATCCCTGTTGGAGCAGTCGATCCCGCCAACGTCGTTGGGCGCTTCCGATGAGTTTTTTTCCCTGACACGTGATCTCATACCACGAGGTGTTGGCAAAGCAGTAGGCTGATTGCCGGACATCGTTCGGCCGAGGCGGGCTAGTCGTGGCGGTATGCCCGGTGGGTGAGGCCGAGGCATGGGCGGGGACCCCGAGGTTCTTCAACCCACAGAGCAATCCCTGGCCGATGACGGCGACCGCGTCCTGCAACCTCGGTGAAAAAAGCCTGGACGGCAGAGGACTCGTAATACTATAGGTGAGTTCCCGATGATGCCAGACGGCCCGGCCGCCGGTGATTCGACGGATGAGGGGGATCCCCTCCGCGCGGCACTGATCCAGCCGTACGGCCCGATCGGCAACCTGGAACCGACCGAGTGAAATCGCCGGCCGGTCCCATTGGTAAAACCGGAGTGTCGCCCACCCGCCGTTCTCATGACAGCGACGCGCGATCGCTTCATCGATGGCGAGCGCAAGCGGCGGCGGTAGCGGTTCTTGGATTAATAAGCGCCAGCGGTGGTGAGTCATCGGGGGGCTGCGAAGGAGAATCGTGACACATTCCGCCGGTCTGTCATGGCAGATGCGTGCGCTGGCGGGCGGAAAAATTCGGCAACCGGTTCCACGGGATGGTTGAGTCCCATCCTATGTGTTTGTGGTGTTTCATGTCAACCTGATGGGCCGGTCTGTCTTGTACACACGGCGCGGCCGGGTGCTCGTTATAGTCGGTGCCGAAGTTGACAGGTTTGTCGGCGCTGTGATAGCGTGACACCCGAGAATAATTCTCCCCGAATACCGAGGGGAGCGCCATAGTGGATACATTCACGCAGGAGGGATGGTTTCGTGCAAAAACGATATTTGCTGGCTCCCGGCCCGACCCCGGTGCCGCCGGAAGTGCTCCTGGCGATGGCCAGACCGATGTTTCACCATCGTGCGCCTGAATTTGCCGAATTATTGGGACAGGTGAAAGAAGATCTGAAATGGTTGTTTCAGACCCGAAATGATGTGCTGATTCTTGCCTCAACGGGGACGGGAGGGATGGAAGGCGCAGTCTCGAATTTTCTCAACCCCGGGGAAAAAGCGTTGGTCGTCAACGGGGGAAAATTCGGTGAGCGGTGGACAAAGCTGTGCCAAACCTATGGGGCGAAAGTCGAAGAGCTGAAGGTGGAGTGGGGGCACGCCGTCGACCCCCAGCAGATCCGTGACGCGCTTCGGAAGGATCCATCGATCAAAGCCGTCTATGTGCAGGCCAGTGAAACGTCCACGGGGGTTGCCCATGATTCCAAGGCGATCGGCGAAGTCGTTCGCAGCCATGCCGACACGTTGCTGGTGGTGGATGCCATCACCGCGCTTGGGGTCTTTGACCTGAAAACCGATGAGTGGGGACTTGATGTGGTGGTGACGGGATCGCAAAAGGCGCTGATGCTGCCGCCGGGATTGGCATTTGTCAGCGTCAGTGAAAAAGCATGGAGAAAGGGCGAATCCACGAAGAATACGAAGTTTTACTTTAACTTTAAAAAAGAGCGCGATGCGCTGGCCAAAAACCAAACGGCGTATACGGCGGCGGTCTCATTGATTGTCGGACTGGCCGAGGTGTTGAAATTGTTCAAAGCCGAGGGGTTGGATGCGGTGTTCGCGCGCAATCACCGCCTGGCTGACGCGATGCGCACGGCCATGCACACCATCGGTCTTGCCCTCTTCGCCAAATCATCGCCGAGTGATGCGTTGACCGCGATTGAGGCGCCGTCCGGGGTGGATGGCCAGCAGGTCTACAAGCAGCTTCGCGTCCGCTACGGGGTGACGGCCGCCGGAGGACAGGACCATTTGAAGGGGAAGGTCTTTCGCATTGCCCACATGGGTTATGCCGATACATTTGATGTGATTATCGCCGTGGCTGCGGTGGAGATGGTTCTGAAGGAGTTGGGTTATCCGGTGCCATTGGGCAAGGGTGTGGGGGCGGCCCAGGAAATCTTGATGAAACCGTCCGGTGCCGCATGAAGGTCTTGGTCAGCGATAAACTGTCCGATCAGGGCGTACGGATTCTTCAGGACGCGGGCCTGACGGTTGATGTCAAAACGAAGCTGACTCCCGAGGAGCTGCTTCGGGTGATTCCCGACTATGAGGGCCTTGTGGTCCGCAGCAGCACAAAAGTGACCGCCGATGTCTTGGCGGCGGCGACCCGGCTGAAAGTGGTCGGTCGGGCCGGCACGGGACTGGATAATGTCGATCTCACTGAAGCGACGCGCCGTGGCGTCGTCGTGATGAATACGCCGGGGGGCAATACCATCACCACTGCCGAGCACACGATTGCGTTGATGTTGAGCATGGTGCGCATGATTCCCCAGGCCACGGCCTCCACGAAGGCCGGCAAATGGGAAAAGAATCGCTTCTTGGGCATGGAGCTCTATCATAAGGTGCTTGGTGTGGTTGGCATGGGCCAGATCGGCGGCCACGTGGCGAGGCTCGCCCAGGGGCTGCTGATGCAGGTCATCGCCTACGATCCCTATTTGTCCCCGGAGGCCGCGCGAAAAGCCGGAGTCGAACAAGTCAGTCTGGAGGAGTTGTTCCGGCGAGCCGATATCATCACGGTGCATGTCCCGCTGACCCCGGAGACGACCGGACTGATCAATGCGGACAGCTTCAAGTTGATGAAACCCGGTGTGCGGATTGTCAATTGCGCACGAGGCGGGGTGGTGGATGAGGCGGCTCTGGTTGATGCGATGGGCAGCGGGAAAGTGGCGGGTGCCGCGCTCGATGTCTTCGAACGCGAGCCGGTCGATCCGAACCACCCGCTCTTAAAACTGGACGGATTGGTCTGCACGCCGCACGTGGGCGCCGCCACCGCCGAGGCCCAAGAGCAAGTGGCCGTCGCCATTGCCGAACAGATCGCGGATTACCTGGTCCGTGGAATTATCCGCAATGCGGCCAATCTGCCCTCTGTGCCGGCCGATCTGCTGCCGCAGCTTCAACCCTATCTCCTGTTGGCCGAAAAACTCGGCGCGTTTGCCGCCCAACTCTACGAAGGCGGATTGCAGGAAGTGGCGGTGGAATATCGCGGCGAGCTGACCGAGATCAGTACGAAACCGCTCACGGTGGCGGTCCTTCGCGGTTTGCTCAATCCGATCCTGGAGAATAACGTGAACTACGTGAACGCTCCGGTGATTGCCAAGGAGCGGGGGATCGAAGTCAAAGAGATCAAGAGCGGGGACGCCGGCAATTTTACGAGCTTGTTGGTGCTGACGGTCAGAACCGATCGTGGCACCGAGAAGGTGGCCGGCACGCTGTATCAGAAGAGCGAGCCGAGAATCGTCAGCGTCAACGACATGCCGTTGGAGGTGGTGCCGTCCGGACCGATGTTGGTGCTGATCAATAATGATAAGCCCGGTGTGATTGGCAGTCTGGGAATGCTGCTGGGTGACAACGGGGTCAATATCGCACGAATGGAATTGGGCCGGGAAGCACGTGGCGGGCGGGCCATTTCCGTGATCGGCATCGACATGCCGGTGAAGCCGGACCTTCTGGAAAAGTTGCGTCGGTTGCCGCACGTACTCTCCGCCAAACAGATTTGTCTGTAGCCCAGATTCACCTGCCAGGCCGATCATGACACGCGCACACATTCAACAGCGGGCGATGAGTCCCGTCGGGGTCGCTTCATTGTTACCGGAGCAGGCCCGTCGACAACGCCGGCTTGAGCAACAGATCATGACCCACCTCGGTCGGCGGGGCTATCAGGAAGTGATCCCCCCGCTCGTGGAATATCTTGATGTCATGGCGCCGGCGCTGGGCAGCGAACTCGCCGAACGGGCCTACACCTTTGCCGATCGCGCCACCGGCCGTCTCATGGTGCTGCGCCCCGATGTCACGCCGCAAATCGCGAGAATGGTGGCGCAACTGGTGGCGGATCATTCCCAGCCGCTGCGCTTCTGCTACCGGGCCACGGTCTTTCGACATGAAGAAGCGCATGCCGGACGTGAACGCGAGGTGGTGCAGATCGGTGCGGAACTGATCGGTCCCAATGATGCCGCGGCGGACGCCGAAATGGTGACGCTCGCGCTGTCGACGCTGAAGCAGATCGGCATCACCGGATACCGGGCGGCCATCGGCCATCCCGGGATTGTCGACGGACTCCTGGAGAGCGCCCGCGTCCCTGATCCGGTCGTTCGAGAACTTCGCGATGCCCTGGCGAGGCGTGATCGTGCGGAGCTGACCGGTGTGGCTCGTGCGGCAAAACTGTCAGCCAAGGTGACGGCTCAGTTGAAATCGTTGCTGGATAGTATCGGCCAGGGTGAGGTGCTGGCAGGAGCTCGTCGACGGTTGACCGCCGGGAGGCCCGGGAAAACGGCCC
>JBGPUQ010000003.1:0-24667 GCA_041491185.1 Nitrospiria bacterium
CCATTATACGCGCAACCGGCTCCGGGCCGAGTTGCTGCCGCAGTTGCGGAACTATAACCCGCAGATCATCTCCACGCTGGCCAGGACCGCCGAGATCATGGCCGAGGAACGGCGGCTCATGGATGAGTTGCTCGAAGCCGTCTGGCGGGAGAGCCTGCTGGAGGCGCAGCCACACCGGCTGGTCTTTCGGCGGTCGGTGATCCGGCGCCAGCCCCCGGCGGTCCAACGCTGGTGGTTGCGCCGGGCGTTGCAGATGGTCGGGGGGCCGGGCGGGAGTGGCGCACGAACGATTGAGGAGGTGGTGCGCCGGCTGCGCCGCACGGATCATGGAATTGTGTCGATGCGGGGCATCGTGTATATTGAGATGACAGAGCCGCGGATTGAGATCGCGCGTCGCGCGGCGACGCCGAAGGCGATTCGTCCGACACCGTTCATTGCCACGGCCAAGGCGCATCCGTAACATGGCCGGAACGATGAGGCGTTCATGGGGGGAGTCGATGGAAGAACGGATTTTCGGTAAGCCACTGATCAACCAGGTGGAGCTCCAGCGGCGGATTCGGAAACTGGGGCACCAGATTTCCCAGGACTATGTCGGGAAGGATCTGGTCTTGGTTGGGATTCTCAAGGGGGCGTTTGCCTTTTATGCCGATCTGGCCCGGGCCATCTCCATTCCGCTGACGGTCGATTTTCTGGTGGTGACCAGCAGCGGCTTGCGAGCCGGCGAGCGCGAGAAGGTGAAGGTGGTCTCTGATCTCACGGTCGATGTGGCGGGGCGGGATGTCGTGCTGGTGGAGGATATTGTCGATTCGGGGGTGACGGCAAAGTTTTTGATCAAACGGCTCCAATCCCGATCGCCCGGCACCTTGAAGATCTGTACGTTGCTCGATAAACCCTCGCGTCGCAAGGTGGAGGTTCCCATCGATTATGCGGGATTTACCATCCCGAATAAATATGTGGTGGGGTTCGGTCTGGATTATGAAAATAATTACCGGAACCTGCCCTACCTGGCCGTGTTGGACCAGTTGCAGCCTGACTGATGGGGGAATGGGACGGTCCGGCCGGGGCGTCGATGGCCGATGATGCATGTGGCATCAGGCGCAAGCGGTATGCTATGATTGTTTCCATGATGAACCAGGTCAATGTGATCGGGTTGTGCCGCCAAGGGGTTGTGCTCGGATGAATCCCAAAATGAAAAATCTCGCCCTGTGGGTGTTGGGGGCGATTTTTATGATTATTCTCTTCAATCTCTTCAACCTGCCCACCCGCCAGACGGAAAACGAGTTGGTCTTCAGCGATTTTATGAATAAGCTGGAGCGTGATGAGGTCAATGAGGTCACGATCAAGGATAACCGGCTCCAGGGGGTGATGAAAGACGGCACCCACTTCTCCACCTACACCGCCAACTATCCCGATCTGGTCCAGGTGATGCGCGATCATGGGACGAAGATCATCGCCAAGCCCCCGGACGAAAGCCCCTGGTACATTACCGCGTTGGTCAGCTGGGGGCCGTTTATTCTCTTCCTGGGGTTGTGGATCTTCTTCATGCGCCAGATGCAGATGGGGGGCAACCGCGCGCTCTCGTTTGGGAAGAGCAAGGCGCGACTGCTCTCCGAGGACAAGAAGAAGATCACCTTCGCCGATGTGGCCGGTGTGGATGAGGCGAAGCAGGAAGTTTCCGAAATCATCGATTTTCTCAAGGACCCGCCGAAATTTCAAAAACTGGGAGGGCGGATTCCCAAGGGTGTTCTGATCGTCGGCGCTCCGGGCACGGGCAAGACACTCCTGGCGAAAGCGATCGCCGGAGAGGCCGGCGTGCCATTTTTCAGCATCAGCGGGTCGGATTTTGTCGAGATGTTTGTCGGCGTCGGCGCCAGTCGGGTCCGCGACCTGTTCGAGCAGGGGAAGAAGCATGCGCCCTGCATCATCTTCATCGATGAGATCGATGCGGTCGGACGATTGCGGGGCGCCGGATTGGGCGGCGGCCATGATGAACGGGAGCAGACGCTCAACCAGCTGCTGGTGGAAATGGACGGTTTTGATACGACCGAAGGCGTGATCCTGATCGCGGCGACCAACCGGCCGGATGTGCTTGACCCCGCCTTGCTTCGACCCGGCCGGTTTGACCGCCAGGTGGTCGTGGCGCGACCCGACCTGAAAGGGCGGATCGGCATTCTCAAAGTGCACACGAAAAAAGTTCCGCTGGGAGCCGATGTGGTACTGGAAGTCATCGGGCGAGGCACGCCAGGTTTTGCCGGCGCGGATCTTGAAAATCTGGTCAATGAGGCGGCGTTGCTGGCCGCGCGTCATGGCAAGAAGGCCGTCGAGATGCGTGATTTTGAAACGGCCAAGGATAAGGTCCTGATGGGGGCCGAGCGGCGCAGTATCATTATCAGCGAGGAGGAGCGGCGCACGACCGCGTTTCACGAAGCCGGCCACGCGCTGGTCGCCAAAATGTTGCCGGGCACCGATCCGATTCACAAGGTGACGATCATCCCGCGGGGACGGGCGTTGGGATTGACCATGCAGCTGCCCATCGACGACCGCTATACCTATCCGAAGGATTTTCTCTACAACAACATCGCCATCTTGATGGGTGGGCGGGCGGCGGAAGAGTTGATGCTGAACTTCATGACGACGGGGGCGGGGAACGATATCGAGAAGGCCACCGACCTCGCCAGAAAAATGGTCTGCGAATGGGGCATGAGCGAAAAGCTCGGCCCGTTGACGTTCGGGAAGAAAGAGCAGGAGATTTTCCTGGGGCGTGAAATTTCGCAACATCGCGACTACAGCGAACATACCGCCATTGAAATCGACAACGAAGTGAAGCGGTTGGTGACCGAAAACTATGAGCGGGCGAAGACGATCATCAGGACCAACATGAAAGTGCTCAAGGCCATCGCCGAGGCGTTGTTGGAGCGTGAAGTGTTGGAAGGGGCGGAGATCGAGCAAATCATCCAGAACGCGGCCGCCGCCCCGTCGTAACGCGTCATCGTCGCTCCCCTCGCTCCAAAACCTTCCCCCCTTTCGTTTTCTCCGTTCATGTCCAGGCACGATAGGCTTCAGTGGGGCCGCTGGCGGCTCCAGCTCTCCGCCCGCACCCATGTCATGGGTGTGCTCAATGTCACGCCCGATTCCTTCTCCGACGGCGGCCGCTATCTTCGCCGGGATCACGCGGTGGCGCACGCGGAACAGATGGCCGAGGCGGGCGCCGACCTGATCGATATCGGCGGCGAATCGACGCGGCCGGGCGCGCCGCCGGTTTCTCTGCGCGAGGAGTTACGGCGCGTGATTCCGATCATCGAACAGGTCGCGAAACGGTGCCGCCTGCCGATTTCCGTCGATACGTCAAAAGCGGAAGTGGCCCGGCAGGCGATCGCGGCCGGGGCCGCCATGGTCAATGATGTGACGGCGCTGCGGGGCGATCCCCGCATGGCCGAGGTGGTGGCCGAGGCGGGCGTGCCCATCGTGCTGATGCATATGTTGGGAACGCCCAGAACGATGCAGCGCTCTCCCCGCTATCGTTCGTTGCTGGGTGAGCTGGTTCGCTTTTTTCGTGAACGGCTGGCCGCAGCCTGCTCCGCCGGGATTGATCGGAACAAAATTCTTCTGGACCCCGGTCTCGGCTTCGGCAAACGCCTTCGCCACAATCTGGAAATTCTGCAACAGTTGGAGCGGCTGGCTTCACTGAACCGGCCGATCGTGGTCGGTCCGTCACGCAAATCCTTTATCGGGCAGGTGCTCGATCTTCCGGTCGATCAGCGGATCGAGGGGACGGCGGCCGCCGTGACGGCGGCCATTCTCCACGGCGCCCATATGGTGCGGGTGCATGATGTCGCGCCGATGGTGCGCGTGGCGCGGATGGCGGATGCCATTCGACGGGGACGGGCTGTCGGCTGATCGGTCGGCGCCGCCGGTTATCGCGCGGCGGTTCCCCAGCGGACGGGGAATGAGCGTCGTGCTCCCGCGTCGCGGTAGTAGAGCACGCCGTGGCGGGCGCCGAACTCGTAGAGATCGCGCGTCAGCTTGACGTCCTGCAGACAGTAGGCCGTCAGTTTGTCCATTTCACCGGCCCGAAAGAACCGGATGGCATCCAGCCCGTGGCCCTGTTTTTTTTCGCCGAGCGTCGCCTCAGAAAGATGGTCCAGGCTGAGCCGATGCCCCAGTGCGTGGGTGACCTCGTCCATGAGATCCAGCGTGGGAAGGCGCTCGAGCTGGAGCGACACATAGGGGGCGAGCACCGGGTAGTCGAACCGGCGGATGTTAAAGCCGATAATGAGATCGGCGCTGCCCAGGAGCGGCGCCAGCCCGGACAACTCCGGCTCGCGGTGAATCCGGAACTGGTCCGACGCATAGGAGTAGAGCCCAAGGACCGACACTTTGAGCGCGGCCAGCCGGTCGCGCCCCCCGACGTCTTCGAACGAAAACTGGGTTTCAAGATCGAGGACGAGGCGATCGCCCATCGGAAGCGTGAGCTGTTCTAGCGAGGGGCGGTGAGGCTGGTCAGCATCCAATGTCTGCGGCCTAGTGCGGAGGAGGGAGCGGCTGGACAGGTTGGGTCGTGGGTGCTTTATGATCTTCGTGCAGGAGCGATTTCAGTTCATCCATGAAGGCGTTGAGATCTTTAAAATCCCGATAGACCGAGGCGAACCGCACGTAGGCGACCTGGTCCAGGTGGTGCAATTCTTCCATGACCTCCGCGCCGACGCGCTGGCTGGGAATCTCGGCCTCGCCCATCTCATGCACTTTCTTGGTGATGCGATCGGCGATCTCCTCAAGCGTGGAGATGCTGACGGGGCGCTTTTCGCAGGCCTTCTGGAGGCCGGAAAGAATTTTGGCCCGGTTGAAGGTCTCGCGCCGGCCGTCTTTCTTGACGACCAGGGGGAGCGACTGCTCGCTGCGCTCATACGTGGTGAAGCGACGCTTGCATCCCAGGCACTCACGACGACGGCGGATCGATTCGCCGTCATTGCTGAGCCGAGAATCGATCACCTTGTTGTCAAGCTGCTCGCAAAATGGACAACGCACTGACGGGTTCTCCGTTAATAAAACCGAAATTCTTTGCAGAGGGTTTTGACGCGCTGGCGCACCCGGCGCGCCACCGGAGCGGCGCCGCGGCCGGCGATGACGGTGTCGAGCAATTCGGCGACCTCCGCCATTTGGGCCGGACCCATGCCCCGCGTGGTCATGACCGGGGTCCCGAGCCGGATGCCGCTGGCGATCGCCGGCGGTTGATCGTCGAACGGCACCGCATTCTTATTGACGACGATGCCGGCCTGCTCGAGCCAGGCTTCCGTGTCTTTGCCGGTGACCCCCTTGGTCCGCAGATCCACCAGCATGAGATGGGTGTCCGTTCCGCCGGAGACGATGTGATAGCCCCGGTCGACGAGCGCGGCGGCCAGCGCCTGAGCATTTTCAACGATTCGTCGTTGGTACGTTCGGAATTCGTCGCTCAATGCCTCTTTGAACGCGACAGCCTTGGCGGCGACGACGTGCATCAGCGGCCCGCCCTGGATGCCGGGAAAGAGACTCTTGTCGATCGCTTTCGCGTATGATTGACGGCACAGGATCATGCCCCCCCGGGGGCCCCGCAACGTCTTGTGCGTGGTGGTGGTGACGACATCGGCATACGGGACCGGACTGGGATGCACGCCGGCGGCCACGAGGCCGGCGATGTGGGCCATATCCACCATCATCAGCGCGCCCGCTTTGTCGGCGATTTCCCGGAATCGTTTAAAGTCCAGAATGCGGGAATAGGCGCTGGCGCCGACCACGATCAATTTCGGCCGGTGGGCCGTCGCCAGGGATTCCACCTCATCATAATTGATCCGTCCCGTTGCCCGGTCGACGCCGTAAAAATGCACCTGATAGAGGCTGCCGGAAAAATTGACGGGGCTGCCGTGCGTGAGGTGTCCCCCATGCGCGAGGCTCATGCCGAGCATGGGGTCTCCCGGTTTGAGGAGCGCAAAGTAGACGGCCATGTTGGCCTGCGAACCGGAATGGGGCTGGACGTTGACGTGTTCGGCGCCGAACAGCGTTTTTGCACGTTCAATCGCCAGCAGCTCCACCAGATCGACATACTCGCAGCCGCCGTAGTAGCGGCGGGACGGGTAGCCTTCGGCGTACTTATTCGTCATCAGAGAACCCTGCGCCTCCAGCACGGCCCGGCTGGCGTAGTTCTCCGAGGCGATGAGGATCAATTGCTCGCGTTCGCGTGAGAGTTCGGCCCGGATGGCCCGGGCGATTTCAGGATCGACACGTGTGAGCTGGGACATGTCTCGGTCGAGTGTCGTGGATGATGGTTTTGCGGTCAGCGTACCGTAGCGTGAACACCGCGAGAGGATAGTATCGTAACCTCTTTTGACGTGTCAAGCGACGGCCGGGCGCGTCGGTTGACAAGGCTTTTTCGGGATCGATATAATTTTCTTGTCACGAACGGCATGGGGTACAATGTCGGCGACAACGATTATCGTCAATGGCGCGAGGCGCACGGTGCCCGGCGGGTGGAGTGTGGCGAACCTGCTGGCGGAAGAGGGCATCGTGCCGGAACGCGTGGCTGTTGAGGTCAATCGGGAAATTCTCGATCGCCGGCAATTTTCGACGCATCTCCTGCAACCGGATGATGACGTGGAGATCATTACCTTCGTGGGGGGAGGCTCAAGTGGGTTCGGTGAATCCTGAAACACGATCGCGCGCAGCGGCCGGGGCGTTGGCGGAGGCCGGCGACCTCCTCGTGGTCGGCGGCATCACGTTCCGGTCGCGTCTGATCGTCGGGACGGGCAAGTATCGCGATTTTTCCGAGACGAAAAAGGCCGTGGAGGCCTCGGGCGCCGATGTGGTCACCGTGGCCGTCCGACGGGTCAATATCCTCGACCGCGGGCAGGAGAATCTGCTCGATTATCTGGATCCCAAACAGTACAAAATTTTGCCCAATACCGCCGGTTGTTACACGGCGGACGACGCGGTTCGCACCGCCCGGCTGGCCAGAACCGCGGGCATCTCCGACATGGTGAAGCTGGAAGTCATCGGGGATCCGAAGACGTTGTTTCCCGATACCGCCGCGTTGATCCAGGCCGCGCAGATCCTGGTCAAGGAGGGATTCATCGTCTTGCCCTATACCAATGATGATCCCGTGGTCGCCAAGCGTCTCGAAGACGTCGGTTGTGCGGCGGTGATGCCGTTGGCGGCGCCGATCGGATCCGGGCTGGGGATTCGAAATCCGTATAATCTTCGGATTATTCTGGAGGCGGCGACCGTGCCGGTGATCATCGACGCCGGGGTCGGAACCGCCTCGGACGCGGCGGTGGCCATGGAGCTGGGCGGCGCCGGCGTCCTGATGAATACGGCCATTGCGGGGGCACGCGATCCGATCGCGATGGCCACGGCGATGCGCTATGCCGTGATGGCGGGACGATTGGCCTACCACGCCGGACGAATCGAGAAAAAATTGTACGCGACCGCCAGCAGCCCGCTGACGGACATGATTGAATAAGCCGTCGGTCGTTCCGTCGGCTTCGGTCGCGCACGTCCCTGTGAACACGATCGACTGGGTGGTGTACCTGATCACCGACCGTCGCGCGACCCGCGGCCGGCCGCTCCCCGATGTCGTCGGCGAGGCCGTGCGCGGGGCCGGCTGCGCGGTTCAACTGCGCGAGCACGATCTTCCGACCCGAGCACTGCTGGATCTCGCCGCCCGGCTGCGTGAGTGCACGGCCCGCGCCGGCGCGGCATTCCTGATCAACGACCGCCTCGATCTGTGCTGGGCCGTCGGCGCCGACGGCGTCCATCTTCGTCATGACAGCCTGCCGACACACGTCGTCCGGCGGCTGCTCGGTCCCGAGAAGCTCATCGGCGTGTCCGTTCACTCGTTGACGGAAGCGAAACAGGCCGAGGCCGACGGTGCGGATTTCGTGTTGTTCGGTCCCGTCTACCCGACCCCGTCCAAGGCGGCGTACGGTCCGCCCCAGGGACTGGACCGATTGGCCGAGGTGACCCGGGGGCTGCGCATCCCGGTGTTTGCCGTCGGCGGTGTGACCGCGGCGAGGGCCGGTGAACTGGTCCGGGCTGGTGCGCGCGGCGTCGGGGTGATTACGGCCGTGTTCGGGGCCGATGATGTGTCGGGAGCGGCGGCGGCGATGCTCGACGCGGTGGGGAACGCATTGTCTGCGCGGTGAGACGGTTCCGGTGAGGTCTTGAGGCGATGAAACGCGGGCTCGCACCTCGAATTTGTCGGGTACGGAGAGAATGGAATGTTGACCGCTCACACCTTGGGTGATAGAATGAAAATGTCGATCGAGAGTACGATGATCATGGAGGCATGATGATCGTCATCAGTGCAGGCTCAATGAGTGCTTCTGGCGGTGTTCGGAGTGAGCATGGTGGAGATCGTCGAACGTCATCGACCGTAGGAGGTCGACGCGGATGAAACGAGCCGAAGAGTACGAGCGAGAACTCGAGAAACTCCACGTACAAATCGCCTCGATGGAGCAGGAAGTCCGCGAGTTGCGTCAAAGCCGCGTGCAGTTGGAGCAGGCGTATAAGCAGAACGAAAAACTGGTCGCGGCGCTCCAAGAAGCCAAAGGGCAGATCGAAGCCCTGAAGATCGAAGTCGAAAAACTCTCCGCGCCGCCGTCATCCTACGGCGTCTTTTCTTCCGTCAATCAGGACGGCACGGTCAACGTTTTTGTCGGCGGGCGAAAAATGAAGGTGAATCTTCGGCCCGAAATCAAATCCGACCAGCTGCGCACGGGGCAGCAACTCATTCTGAATGAAGCGCTCAATGTGGTGGAGTCGTGCGGGTTTGACCTCCAGGGGGAAGTGGTCCGGGTCAAGGATGTGCTGGAGGAAGGGCGGGTGATGGTCACGCTCCGGATGGATGAGGAGCGCGTGGCTGAAGTGGCCGATCCATTATTGCGCGAGCGCCTGAGCGTCGGCGATCAGCTGCTCTACGACGCCCGGTCCGGATATGTCCTGGAGCGATTGCCCAGGTCGGAGGTGGAAGAGGTCGTCCTGGAGGAAGTGCCGGATGTCACCTATGAGGATATCGGCGGCCTTGAAGCGCAGCTGGAGCAGGTGCGGGACGCCGTTGAGCTTCCCTTCCTCTATCCGGAGCTCTTTGCCGAACACCATTTGGCCCCCCCGAAGGGTGTCCTGCTTTATGGACCGCCGGGTTGCGGGAAAACGCTCATCGCCAAGGCGGTGGCCAATTCGATCGCCAAAAAGCTCAGCGACCGTGAGGGCAAGGAAGTGCGCAGCTTTTTCCTCGTGGTCAAAGGACCGGAGCTGCTCAACAAGTATGTCGGCGAGAGTGAACGACAGATCCGGGAAGTCTTCAAGAAGGCCAAGGGACGGGCGGAAGAAGGGGTGCCGGTGATCGTCTTCTTCGACGAAATGGACGCGCTCTTTCGGATGCGGGGATCCGGTGTGTCGTCCGACATGGAATCGACCATCGTCCCGCAGTTCCTGTCCGAAATCGACGGCGTGGAGCGGCTGCGCAACGTGATCGTCATCGGGGCCAGTAACCGCCCGGACCTCATCGACCCGGCGATCCTTCGACCGGGGCGGCTGGATGTCAAGATCCGCATCGATCGTCCGAACGAGCGGGCGGCCCGCGAGATCTTCACCAAGTACCTTACTAAGGATGTTCCGGTCCATGCGGAGGAGTTGAAACTCGATCGCGGCGACGCGCAGGCGGTGATCCACCGCTTCACCGATCTGGTTGTTGAGGAGATGTACAGCCAGAAGGATGAAAATCGGTTTTTGGAGGTGACCTACGCCAACGGCGAGAAAGAGCTCCTCTATTTCCGGGATTTTGCCAGCGGCGCCCTGATCGACGGCATCGTGGCGCGCGCCAAGAAATACGCCATTAAACGGCTGATCGCCACCGGGGAGCGGGGCCTCAAGGCCGATGACATCGTTCGGGCGGTGCGCGACGAGTACCGAGAACACGAGGACCTTCCCAACACGACCAACCCGGACGATTGGGCCAAGATCGCGGGGCGCAAGAGCGAGAAGATCATCCATGTCCGCACCATGAGCGGACGCGCCACGGAGTCCCGCAAGATCGAGACGATCAGCCCGGGCCATTACCTATGAGCGGATGGCTGTTCGGCACGGAGACCGAATTTGGTGTCGCCACCCGTGATCCGCTGGCGGCCGATCCGGTGTCAAACGCCATCCTGCTGGTCAACAGCTATCCGCACCTTCCGGCCGGTCACGCGCTGTGGGACTATGAGCAGGAAAACCCGCTGAAGGACGTTCGCGGGTTTGAAGTCGAAGGGGAACGTGAACGCCCCGGCCCGGAGTACAACCGTCTGCTGAATAAGGTGCTGGCCAACGGCGGGCGGCTCTACGTGGACGGCGCCCATCCGGAATATTCGACCCCCGAATGCACCACGCCCAGGGACGTCGTCCGGTATGAGAAGGCCGGTGAGCGGGCGATGGATTTGTGCCGAGAGATCGCCGGACGCCTCAAGGGCGTCCCCGATCGGTTCGTGGTCTATAAGAACAATACGGACAGCAAGGGCAACAGTTACGGCTATCATGAGAATTATCTTGTTGACCGGTCGGTCCCGTTTGACCGGTTGGTCGAGCAACTCACCCCGTTTTTCGTGACCCGACAAATCTACACAGGGTCCGGCAAAGTGGGCGCCGAGCCCAAACGGGATGATGTCGCGTACCAGATCTCGCAGCGGGCCGATTTTTTTGAGGTCCTGGTCGATCTTAATACGATGGTGAAGCGGCCCATCATCAATACACGGGATGAGCCGCACGCCGATCCGGAAAAATATCGCCGGTTTCATGTCATCGTGGGCGACGCCACCATGTCGGAATACAGCACCTATCTCAAAATCGGGGCGACGGCCTTGGTGCTGAAGCTGGTGGAGTCCGGCGAGCGGGTCGGCGGTGTGGAATTGGACGATCCGGTCGGTTCGATCAAGGCGATTTCCCGCGACCCGAGCCTCAAACACCGCGTTCGCTTGAAGGCCGGCGGCACGGCGACGGCGGTGGAGATTCAGCAACGCTACTGCGACGCGGTCGCCGCCCGGATGTCGGACGCCGCTCCATGGGCGGCCGACGTCATCCGCCAGTGGGCGACCATCCTCGCCCAGCTGGCCGAAGAGCCGAAGCAGTTGGCTCGCCGGCTCGATTGGGTCATCAAGCAGGAGCTCATTGAATCCTATCGGGCGAAACATCGGCTTGAGTGGACCCATCCGCGCGTGGCGATGCTGGATCTGCAATATCATGACTTGCGGCTTGATCGCGGGCTCTATTACAAGCTGGAGCGCGACGGATTTGTCGACCACTTTCTGAGCGAGGATGAGATGATGGCGGCGGCCGAGCATGCGCCCGCCCAGAGTCGCGCCTATTTCCGTTCGGCGTGTGTGAAAAAGTTTCCAAAGGAAATTTATGCGGTCAGCTGGAGTTCGGTGCTCTTTGATGTGGGTGGTGGGGTGGTCAAGCGGGTGCCGTTGCTGGAGCCGCTGCGGGGGACCGAAGAGTTGACGGGGACGTTGGTTCGGGAGTCGGATTCCGTTGAGCAACTCTTGGAGAGACTCACCAGCCAAGGGGGTGATGATCATGGGACAGCAAGAGAAGAAAAAAGATAAGCGTCGGGAAGCCGGCCATCGGGAGGAGCCCGCGGCTGCGAATCCGGAAGTCGTCGAAAAAGGGAAAACGCTGAAGAAGGGCATCGATGATTTGCTGGATGAGATCGATGACGTGCTGGAGGAAAATGCGGAAGAATTCGTCAAAAATTATGTGCAAAAAGGGGGCGAGTGACGATGTCCTTCCCGTGGAATGATCCGGGCTCCAGCTTCTCCGATTTTCTCTCTGCCTACCGGCAGCAGCCCTCGGCGACCCCCCTCCCGCACACCGACCGTCCCCCGTCGGCATTCATTGACGGATCAACCAGCGGGTGGACCCAACTGCCGCACGGCACCACCGTCTTGGCGGTCTGCTATGAGGGCGGGGTGCTCATGGCGGGGGATCGGATGGCCACCGAGGGCTACCAGGTGGCCGACCGGAGGATCGAAAAAGTCTTCAAGGCGGACGACTATTCCGCCATTGGCATTGCCGGCGCGGCGGGACCGTGCGTGGAACTCGCCCGCCTGTTTCAAGTCGAACTGGAGCATTACGAAAAATTGGAAGGCGCCTCGTTGTCCACCGAAGGGAAGGCCAACAAACTGGCCCAAATGGTGCGGGCCAATCTCCCCTTGGCGATGCAGGGATTGATCGTCGTGCCGATCTTTGCGGGTTTCGACGCCACACGGGCGCAGGGGCGAATTTTCAAGTATGACGTCGCCGGGGGCCGGTACGAGGAGACCGATTACCATGCGACCGGATCCGGGGGCAAGGACGCCCGCACCACCATGAAAAAACTTTACCGATCGGGGATGAATCGCACGGACGCCATGGCGGTGGCGCTTGAAGCCTTGTTCGATGCGGCCGAGGAAGACGTTGCGACCGCCGGTCCCGACCTGATCCGGAACATTTTCCCGACGGTCAAAGTGATCGACCACCAGGGGTTAACCGATATTGATGACGCGCAGATCCGGACCGTGCTGACCCGCCTCATCGAACAACGGCGGCGAGGATAACCATGGCGTTTCCCTATTACGTGCCTCCGCAGCAGATGATGCAGGATAAGGCGGAGTACGCCAAGAGCGGCATCGCGAAAGGGCGGTCGACCATCGCCATGGAGTATCGGGACGGCATCGTGCTGGTCGCGGACAACCCCAGCGCGTCGATCTACAAGATCTCCGAAGTGTACGACCGGATCGCGTTTGCCGGGGCGGGCAAGTACAGCGAGTTTGAGAACCTTCGGAAAGCGGGCATCCGGCACGCCGATTTGAAAGGCTATACCTACAGCCGGGAAGATGTCACGTCCAAATCGTTGGCCAACGCCTACTCCCAGGTGCTGGGCACGATCTTCAGTCAGGAGGTCAAACCGCTTGAAGTCGAGATCATCGTGGTGGAGGTGGGTCTGGCCGGCCAACCCAACCAACTCTACCGGATCAGTTTTGACGGCAGCATTTATGATGATGTCGGTTTCGCGGTGATCGGCGGCCGGGCCGAGGCGATCCAGCTGGCGATGAAGAGCCGCTATCGAGCCGATGCGGCATTGGCCGAGGCGTTGCCGTGGTGCATCGAGGCGCTGGAACAGGGGGGAAATCAAAAAGTTCCCGCGGGGGGATTGGAGGTGGCGATTCTGGATTGCCACCGAACCGGCCGACGGTTTCGGCGGTTGCTGAAACCGGAACTGGAGCAATTATTGCCGGCGCGCGCGTCGTAACAGGCCCGTGAGCCCGAGGAGCCGGCCATGCGGTCGCGCATTTTTGGACTGGAAAACGAATACGGATTGATCTTCTTCCCGAGCGGCCGGGTCTATCTCCCCATGGAGAAGATTCTCGGCTACATTTTCGAAGGGCTGATTCCCAACAGCTGGCCGTCCAACGCCTTCCTGATCAACGGGGCGCGGTTTTATCAGGACACCGGCTGCCATCCAGAATACTCGACCCCGGAGTGCGACAACCTTCGTGACCTCGTGGTCCATGACAAGGCGGGTGAACGGTTGTTGGAAGCCTGCCTGCCGGTGGCGGAGAAACGGCTCAAAGACGAGGGGTTGAGCGGGACCATTTACATCTTTAAGAACAATACCGACTCCATGGGCAATACCTACGGCTGTCACGAGAACTACCTGATGCGTAGAGAACTCGATTTCTGGCGGGTGACCGAACAGCTCATTCCGTTCTTCGTGACCCGACAGATCTACTCCGGCGCGGGGAAGGTGAGCAAGGTCGCCGGCAAGGCGCACTACTTCATCTCGCAGCGGGCCCAGCATATCCACGAGAAGACGTCTTCCTCCACCACGTCGTCACGCAGCATCATCAACACGCGGGACGAACCGCACGCCGACGCCGAGAAGTACCGGCGCCTGCACATCATTGTCGGCGACTCCAACATGTCGGAGTACTCCACCTATCTGAAGGTCGGGACGACGGCGCTCGTGCTCGGCCTGGTGGAGGAGGGGCGGGGGATGAGCGGGGTCGAGCTGGAAGATCCCGTCCGGTCGATCCGGGATATTTCCCGCGACCTGACGATGAAGAAAAAGATCCGGTTGGAGGATGGCCGGGAATTGACCGCGATTGAAATTCAACGCATCTACCTTGAACAGGCGGCGCGGTACGCCGAAGGGCTGGATGAACCGGAGGCGACCGAGATCGTCAAACTGTGGGCGAGCGTCCTGGACCGGTTGGAGCATGACCCGTCGGCCTTGGGTCGAACGGTGGACTGGTTGATCAAGTACCGTCTCATGACCGCCTACATGGAGCGCCACGACTGCAATTGGGATGATCCTCGGATCGCGCTGGCGGATCTGCAGTATCACGACGTCAAGCGGAGCCGGGGGCTCTATTATCTGCTGGAGCGGGATGAGGAGGTCGACCGGTTGGCCTCCGATGCGGACATCCACCTCGCCATGTCCACCCCGCCCCAAACCACGCGCGCCAAGGTCCGGGGCGATTTTATTAAATTTGCCAAGGAGCGCAACCGTTCCTACACGGTCGACTGGACCTACCTCAAGCTCAATGGCTATTGGGAAGAAACCATCCTGTGCATGGATCCCTTCGCGTCGAGCAACAAGCGCGTGGACGAACTGATCGCCGCGGCCCGGTAATCAGATGCCACAGAGCCGGAACTGGGTTCGCCGCGGGATGTGGGGCGGCGGGATCGCCGCGGCGGTGCTCATTGGATGTCTCGGCCGGGCCGAAGTCCCCGTCGAGTCTCCGGTGAAGGCGGTTGCCGTGCCGCCGGTACTCAAAGGACGGCAAGGGGATGTGGTTCCGGTGACCGTGACGCTCCCATCCCCGGGCGCGGCCCCGGTCGGCCGGCTGGCGGACCATCTGATCCCATTTTTCCCGTTGGATGAGACCGGGCGTTTCGGCGCGCTCGTGGGCATCGACCTCGACGCGCCCGTCGGGAAACGGCGGCTGGCGGTGGAGGTCGGGGGAGCGCCCGTGGCGGAACTGGCGGTGATCGTGACCAAACAGCAATTTCCGGTTCAGACGTTGACCGTACCGGACGAGATGGTCCACCTCGATGAGCCGACGCTGGCCCGGGTCAAGCGGGAACAAGCGGAAGTGGAGATCGCCATGGCCCCCGTGAGTCCGCAACGCTGGTGGCACGGCGCGTTCATCGCTCCGACGGAGGGGAAAATTCTGGGCAGTTTCGGCCGCCACCGCATCATCAACGGCGAACCGCGCAGCACGCATTCCGGCGAGGATATTTCCGCGCCGGACGGGAGCCCCGTCGTGGCCAGCAACGACGGGGTTGTTCGGCTGGTCGCGGATCATTATTTCAGCGGGAAAAGTATCTATCTCGATCACGGCGATGGTCTCTATTCCATGTATTTCCATCTCTCGCAGATCCGGGTGGCGGCTTCGCAGCAGGTTCACAAGGGCGAGGTCATCGGTCTGGTGGGATCGAGCGGTCGGGCGACCGGACCGCATCTCCATTGGGGTGTGCGACTCAACGGTGCCCGCGTCAATCCATTTGAACTGTTGCAGGTCACCTTTCCCTAGGGCCGGCGTCTGTTCCCGGCGGTTTGTCCGGATTCGGAAATGCGGTTATACTGTGAAGTAAGGAGGGTGACGGTATGGCGCATCCGGTGTCCCAACAGCATTCGCTGCGGCGGTTGTTTCATACGGTGACGGAACGCAGTTTCCTTGAGCGGCTTGGTTGGCCCGATTGGGACGTGGTCGGCTATCTCGGCGATCTCTTGACGGAGTACGTCCATGTGGATCGACTCCATCAGGCGCATGACTCTACGGGCCGCCAGTTGGTCGAACTGATCGAGCTGCTCCAGGAGGCGGAATGGCGGTCGAGATACGAGTCGCCGGAGATGGAGCGGGATCTCCACCGTCACATCGGGGATTATACGCTCTTCATGACGGGGTTGTTTCCCGAAGGAGTGAAGCGGGTGCGCCGGATCATCGGCGGTCACCCCGATGCGTTGCTCGATTACGTCAAAGTCGGAAAACGATCGTACCGCATCGTCGCGGACTCGGAGCGAGCCACCATGCGTGTCGGTGAAGGGGGGCACCCGCCCGGCGACCTGTTCCGACGGTTGTCCACGGAGTTTGAGCTGTGCGTGCTTGGGCTCGGGTATGTGAAGCAGGAATTGCAGCGGCTCCAGGTGCCGCCCGACGCGCGGCTGCGGCGGTTTTTGCCGAATTAGAGTCGACCGTGGAGAAGCGGCCCCGCATACGGGTGCTCAAACGGCTCTTCGTCCGATTCGGTGAGGAACTCCCCATTTATGTCGGTTATACCACGGACATCTCCGCGACGGGGCTCTTTATCAAGGCCAGCACCATTTTTCCGCCGAAAACCTGTCTGAAAATCGCGCTGACGCTGCCGGATGATCGGGTCGTCCTGTTAACGGGCGAAGTGGTGTGGGCCAAGCGCGTGCCCCCTCAACTGGCGCGATTGGTTAAGAAAAATGGGATGGGGATTCGTCTGCAACGGACGGAAGAGGTCTATCTCTCACTCTTCCTGACCTCGGCGTGACCGCGTTACAAGAGGTGTTCGTTGATCGTAATCGGAGTTCGGGTTCGCAGGTCGGCGAGAAACGCCATGATCGATCGTTCCTGCTTCTGCTGGAGTACTGCGGCCGGGGTCGGTGATGCCGCCGCGGGAGTTTTTGGATCCGTCATATTTTGGGCCACGGCGGCCGGCGGATCTTCTTGCGGCAACAGCGCCACGGAGGCTCGGACGGCCGCCCGGGCTTTTTCCACCAGCAGTTGCGATCGTTGGGCGTCTTCGAATCGTTGAGGCGTCCAGTGGTTTCTCAGCAGCGTCTGTTCATACACCTCGGGGTCGAATTGGCCATTGCGTTGAAACGCGGGGATCTTGATCAGTGCGGCGGTTAATTCCTCGTCGCTGACCAAAAGGCCGAGCCGCTCGGCGGCGAACTGCCAGAGCCGTTCATCGATGAGATTATTGACCACCATGTGTTTGAGATCGAGTTGTTTAACGAACTCCGGTGTGAATTGTTCTTTAAAGATGTTCTGGTAGAGCTCGTAGGTGCGGCGGTAGGCGTCCTCATACTCTTGCAGCTGGATCGACGTCCCGCCCACCGTGGCGATTACGCGTTTGCTCGAGGGGGTAAACCCGATCCATCCCATGGAGACGACGAAGATAGCGATGATCACCCCAAAAACGGTCCGCAGGACCCATGGATTCTCGACGGCACGTTGGCGAATGAACTTCAGCATGGCCGTATCATAACGAATCCATGCCGTCGGGTGCAAGGGCGGAATCCCGGTATGCTTGCGTCGATCTGGGTCCTGTATTATAATGACGCAGTGCGTGGCGAACTGATAAGTGATGAAGCAGATGGATCTCGTGATCGGTGAACAACGACGGCCGCCCTCGCGCTGGCTGTGTGGTCGGTGATGGAGGCCCAGGCGCGTGGAACCGAGTTGCTCTATCTCAAGGCGGATCATCTCCAACGATTTGTCGCGAGAGCCATTGATCTCCTGGTCGCGGCGGCGTTGGCCCATCTCGTGGTGCCGGTCGGGTTTTTTGCCGGCCTGGTGTATCTGTTGATCGCCGATGGGGTGGTGCCCGGACGGAGCTTGGGCAAGGGGCTGATTGGATTGCGCGTCGTCTCGGGTGACGGACAACCGGCGGCGCTTCGGGAGTCGATCTTGCGCAATCTTCCGCTGGGGATGGGCTATCTCCTCTTCATCGTGCCGTGGATCGGCTGGCTGCTCGCCGGCGCCGTCGTGCTTCTGGAAGGGCTTTTGGTCTTTGGCAATCCTCGAGGCCGCCGCTTGGGCGATGAGTTGGCGGATACGCAGGTCATTACGGTCAACCGGTCGCGGAGTGAATCGTGGGTTTGATGGATAGCGCGTTAGGGTGGTTTTCGCAGGACCTGGCCATCGATTTGGGAACGGCCAATACGCTGGTCTATGTGCGGGGTCGCGGCATCGTGCTGGATGAACCGTCGGTCGTGGCGGTCGAGAAACGGACGGGCCGGATCCTGGCGGTCGGCGTGGAGGCCAAACGGATGCTGGGCCGCACGCCGGGAAATATCGTGGCCATCCGCCCGATGCGGGACGGCGTCATCGCCGATTTTGAAGTGGCGGAGAAAATGTTGAGCCACTTCATCAATAAGGCCCATAACCGCACCACCTTCGTCCGGCCCCGGGTGGTGATCTGTGTGCCGTCACGCATTACCCAGGTTGAGCAACGGGCCGTGAGAGATTCGGCCGAATTGGCCGGTGCGCGGGAAGTGTACATGATCGAAGAGCCGATCGCCGCCGCCATCGGCGCGGGATTGCCGATCGCCGAGCCGTACGGCAATATGGTGGTGGATGTCGGCGGGGGGACGACCGACGTGGCGGTGATCTCGCTGGCCGGCATCGTCTACAGCGAATCAGTCAAAGTGGCCGGCGATAAGATGGACGACGCCATTTCCGGGTACATCAAGCGAAAATACAATCTGCTGATCGGCGATCACATGGCGGAACTGGTGAAATTGGAGGTTGGCTCGGCCTATCCGCTGGACGAACGGAAGACATTCATCATTAAAGGGCGCGATCTGATTTCTGGAATCCCCAAGACGCTGACGATCGATGACGCCGAGATCCGGGAAGCGTTGGCGGAACCGATCAGCGCCATCGTGAATGCCATCAAGATTGCGCTGGAGAATACACCCCCCGAGTTGGCCGGCGACATCATCGACCGGGGCATCGTGCTGACTGGAGGAGGATCCTTGTTGAGAGGGTTGGACATCCGGTTGCGCGAGGAGACGAATTTGCCGATCATTACGGTGGATAATCCCCTGACCACGGTCGTCTTGGGAACGGGCAAGGCCCTCGACGAGCTGGAGCTGCTCAAGAAAGTGTCGATTCAGACCTGACGCCATGCGTTCATCGTGGCTCACCCGCTCGCGGTGGTTGGCGGTTCTGGTGGGTGTGGCATTTCTGCTGGTGCTCTTCTCGCCTCAAATCCAGCGTCGTCCGTTCCTCATCATCGAACAGCCGCTGTTGCTGCTCGAATCCTGGCTCCAGCGGATCATGGGGGTCGTGACGACCTCGACCGGTCGGCTGACGGAGGATTACCTGGCGTTGTGGAATCTCGGACAGGAAAATCATCGTCTCCAGGAGGAAGTGGCCCGGTTGCGGGGGGAAGCGACGATGCTTCAGGAGAAAGTGAGATCGTTCGATCAGGTGGAGCAGCTGTCGGCGTTTCGGGAATCGCTGGGCGGTTCGACCATGGTGGCGACGGTGATCGGCCGGGATCCGACCAATTGGTATCAGAGCGTCCTGATCAATCGAGGCGAACGGGACGGTATTCGGTCCGATATGGGAGTGGCGGTGCCGGACGGTGTCGTGGGGCGGGTCATCAAGGTGATGCCGACAACGGCCGTCGTCCTGTTGCTGTCCGACCGCAACAGCGCGGTGCCGGGGCTCCTCCAGCGCAGCCGTGATGAAGGGCTCATCGAAGGGCTCGGCGACGGCCGGCTCAGGATGAAATATTTGTCGACGCTTGCCGATGTGCAGGCTGGCGACCAGGTGGTGACCTCCGGGCTGACGGGGATCTTTCCCAAGGGGATGCGTATCGGGACCGTGACCGATGTGGAGCGGCCGGCCGATGCGGTCGTCCAACAGGTTCGGCTGGCGCCGGCGGTGAATTTTTCCCGGCTCGAAGAGGTGTTGCTCCTCACGTCTCCGGAGCGGGGATCGCCGTGAGCACGGTGGTGGTCGTGGCGCTCTGCCTCCTGGCGGTGCCGTTGCAGATGCAACTGGCCCATCTCGCGGCGATCGGCGGTATTCAACCGGATCTGCCGTCGGCGGCGGTCTATGGGATCAGCCTGGTGTTGGGACCGTGGGTGGGGGGCGGTGTGGGAGGCGTTGTTGGTTTGTTGATCGATCGGTTCAGCGGCGGGTTGATCGGTCCCCAGTTGATGAGCCACGCGGTGATCGGCATGGTCGGGGGCATGCTGGGCCAGCGCTTGTTGCAGGCGAGCGTGCTGACCCACGGCGGCGTCTCCTGGGTGCTGTTTTTTCTGCAGGGATGCTGGATGACGGGGCTGATCTGGTGGCAGATGGGTGAAGGCTGGCGGGCGCTCTATCTGACGGCCCTTCCCGAGGCGTGTTATACTGCCAGCATCGTCATGCTCGGTATCCGGCTGATATGGTTGTGGCCGACGGCCGAGCGACACGAACGGATCAGGGTTGCAACAGGCCGATGAGCTATATCTCCTCACCGCACGATCACGTCAGGGAACTCCACCGCCGGCTGGTCTGGATGATCGTGCTCCTCTGCGGGGCCATGCTGTTCCTGGTGGGGCGGTTGTGGGGATTGCAGGTCTTCCGCGGCGATGTCTACCGCCAGCTCTCCGAACAAAATCGACTCCGGAGCGTTCCGATCCAAGCCCCGCGCGGCCTGGTCTATGACCGGTCGGGCCGCTTGATCGTCAATAATGCGCCGAGTCTGAATCTCTACCTCGTGCAGGAGGATATGAAGGATGCGGAGGCGACGATGGCGGAGATCGGACGCGTGCTCGGTTGGCCGATCGAAGAGATCAAGGGGCGGTTCCTGGACCGGCGGCGCCCCGCCTTCGTGCCCGTCTTGATCAAACAGGGGTTGAGCCTCGGCGAAGCGGCGCAGCTTGAAGCGCACCGACTGGCCTTGTCCGGGATGAAAATCGAGGTGGAAGCGCGTCGGCATTATCTCTATGGACCGTTGGCCGCCCATCTCCTGGGTTATGTCGGGGAGGTGTCGGTCGAACAGATCGAAGCCGATACGACGGCGCAGTTCACGCCCGGGACGCTCATCGGGCAGACCGGCATTGAACGCACCTACGACCAGTGGCTGCGCGGGCAGCCGGGGGTGAAGCGCATCGAAGTCGATGCGTTGGGCCATGAGCGTCGTGTCGTGAGCGCGATGGAACCGACCCAAGGGGATGATCTCTACCTGACGATCGATCTGGAGGTGCAACAGGTGGCGGAACAGGTGTTGGGCGATCGGGCGGGCGCCGTGGTGGCGATTGATCCGCATTCCGGCGAACTCCTGGCGATGGTGAGCCACCCCGCTGTTGATCCCAACCTGCTCTCCGGCAGCATGAGTGCCACCCAGTGGAAGACGCTGGCGACCGATGGCGGCCATCCGCTGACCAACCGGGCGATCCAGGGGGTCTACCCGCCCGGCTCGATCTTTAAAATCCCCGTCGCGGCGGCGGCATTGGAGTCGGGGCAGATGCGGCCCGATGATCGGGTCTTCTGTCAAGGGGGCGTCTTGTTCGGCGGGCGGTTCTATCGCGACTGGAAGCCCGGAGGCCACGGGAGTGTGAATCTGACCGAAGCGATCACACAGTCGTGCGACGTCTATTTTTATCGGGTGGGGTCGGCCATGGGAATCGAGACGATCGCCCGCTATGCGACCCAGTTCGGGCTTGGTCAACCCACCGGAATTGCCTTATCATCGGAGCGGCGTGGCGTGATCCCCTCTGCGGAATGGAAAACACGAACCATCGGTGAGCCCTGGTATCCCGGCGAGACCCTGTCGGCCTCCATCGGGCAGGGCTACGTGGGGACGACACCGTTGCAGTTGGCGAATATGATGGCGATCGTGGCGAGCCGTGGGACGCGGTATCAACCCCACCTACTCAAGGCGATCCGCAACCATGAGACCGGACGGGTCGTCGTCTTTCCCCCGACCCAGGTCGGTCAAGTGGACATCAAGCCGGGCACGTTCGAGCTGCTGCAGCGGGCATTGTCCGCCGTGGTGACCGATCAACATGGGACGGGCGGCGGCGCCCGGTCCCAATTCGTTTCGATCGGCGGGAAAACTGGCACCGCGCAGGTGGTGGGCAGCACCACCACACAGGGTCGGGTCAAGGCGCCGGAAGGATTTGAAGATCACGCCTGGTTCGTCGCGTTCGCGCCGGTCGAAGCGCCGACGATCGTCGTCACCGTCTTGGTGGAGCACGGCGGCCACGGCGGAGCCACCGCGGCCCCGCTCGCCAAGCAAGTCATCGAAACCTACGTGAAGTCGGATCAGCCGCCGCAGCCCCCTGCCGTTGCGGATAATCCATCACGAGCGGGGCGGCCACCAGGCCCCCCGTCGACCGGTTGACCGCGTCATGGGCAATCGAATATCTTCGGTACGATGAGCGAGCGGCGTTTTCCAACGAACGTGGATTGGCGGCTGGTGGCGGTCACGGCTCTGATCTTGGGGGTGGGGTGGTTGAGCCTCTACAGCGTGACCGCACAGGGCGGCGGGAGCACGCCGATTTATTTACGGCAGTTGTACTGGATTCTTCTCGGTTGGGCGGTCTTTGGCCTCATGATGGTGGTGGATTATCGGAAATTGGCCCGGTATGCGTATGCGGCCTACGGCGTGGCGATGCTGCTCCTGGTGTTGGTTTTGCTGGTGGGCCGATCGACTCTGGGCGCGCAACGCTGGCTCTCTCTCGGGGGCGTGTCGCTCCAGCCCTCCGAACTGGCCAAGCTGGCGGTGTTGTTCGTGCTGGCCCACTATTTTGCCCGTCGGCAGATGCCGGGCGGCTATCGCGTGGCCCAGTTGCTGGTGCCGTCGCTGCTCATGCTGCCGCCGCTCCTGCTGATTCTGAAGCAGCCGGATTTGGGGACCGCGTTGACGCTGCTTTTTTTATTTGTCGTCATAGTGGCGGCGGTGGGGGTTCGGTCCAAGCCGCTGATCATCGGAGTGTTGCTCGCCTGTATGCTCTTCCCGTTTCTGTGGCAGGTGGTCTGGGGATCGTTGAAAGATTATCAACGGGATCGATTGGTGACGTTTCTGAATCCCGCCGCCGATCCGCTCGGCAAAAGTTATCACCTGATGCAGTCCAAGATCGCCATCGGGTCCGGCGGATGGGCGGGAAAAGGATACCAGGAGGGCACGCAAAGTCAGCTCAAATTTCTGCCGGAGGCGCACACTGATTTTGTCTTCGCGGTGTTTGCGGAAGAGTGGGGGTTTCTCGGTTCGTTCATGATACTGGGGCTCTACCTCGCGTTGCTGCTCCTGGGCATGGAGGCCGCGATCAGAGCGCGCGACGTGCTGGGCAGCCTGCTGGCGGTCGGCGTCGTGGGCATGATCGGGTTCAATGTGATGATTAATATTGCGATGACGTCCGGGCTGCTGCCGGTCGTCGGTATTCCGTTGCCGTTGATGAGTTATGGGGGGACGGCCATGGTGACGACGATGGCGGGCCTCGGCCTGGTGATGAATATTCGCATGCGGCGGTTATTGCTGTTTCACTGAAACGGAGCAGACATCATGGCGACAGAGATCATTATTAATGCCGCGCCGGAAGAGACCCGTGTGGCGCTGCTGGAGAACGGGGTCCTGGCGGAACTCTACATCGATCGGAAACGCGATCAAGGCATTGTGGGCAACGTCTATAAAGGCAAGGTCGTGAAGGTCTTGCCGGGGATGCAGGCCGCGTTTATCGAAATCGGATTGGAGCGGGCGGCCTTCCTGCACGTGTCCGACATCGGGGCGTCTCCCGATGATGTGGCGGCGCGGATGGCCGAGGGCGAAGAGGAGCTGGAGCCCGAGGAGGAAGCGGTGGAGCCCGAACGGGCGAGATCCCGCCGCCGGCCCTCGGCGGCGATTGAAGAGCTCCTGCAGGACGGGCAGGAGATCGTTGTCCAGGTGTCCAAGGAGCCGATGGGAACCAAGGGCGCCCGCGTGACCGGCCACCTCTCGTTTCCGGGGCGCTACCTGGTCTATATGCCCAACGTCAATCACATCGGCGTGTCGAGGCGGATCGGGCTCGCCGAGGAGCGGGCCCGATTGCGGGAGCTGGTCCAACGGCTGCGGAAAGGGGCGGCCGGCTACATCATTCGGACGGTCAGCGAGGGCATCAGTGATGAGGAGATCCGCGCCGACATGGAGTTTCTGGACCGGGTGTGGCAGACCTTGCAGGAGAAGAAGGATCAGCAGTCCGCGCCGTCGCTGCTGCACTCCGATCTCGATCTGAGTTTTCGGATCGTGCGCGATCTGTTTACCAGCAAGGTGGATCGGCTGGTCATGGATTCTAAAAAAGAGTACGAGCGGATCTATGGATTCGTGCAGACCTATCTTCCGCATTTGGGGCCGAAAATCGAGCTGTACAGCCGGGACGAGCCGATCTTCGACGCCTCCGGGATCGAACTCGAGATTTCCAAGGCGTTGGGTCGTCGCGTGTGGCTGAAATCCGGGGGTTATATCGTCATCGATCATACCGAGGCGCTCACCGTGATCGACGTCAACACGGGGCGGTACGTCGGAAAGCGCAACCTGGAAGAGACCATCCTGAAAACGAATCTGGAGGCGGCAAAGGAGATCGCCTACCAGTTACGGCTCCGCAACATCGGCGGGTTGATCATTATCGATTTCATTGACATGGAGCTGGGAAAGAATCGTGACAAGGTCTTCGGTGTCTTCAAGGAAGCGATGAGCCGTGACAAGGCGCGGACGCACATCCTGCGCATTTCCGACCTCGGTCTGGTCGAGCTGTCCCGGGAACGCACGCGCGAAGATCTGCTGCGGGTGTTGAGCGAGCCGTGCAGTTATTGCGAGGGGCGGGGCTATACCAAGTCGCCGGCGACCGTTTGCTATGAGATTTTCCGGGAACTGCGCCGACTCGGATCCTCCA
>JBGPUQ010000004.1:0-19008 GCA_041491185.1 Nitrospiria bacterium
ACCTCGGCCGGCTTCACCAGCTCGACCGCCGGGGGTACACTGCCCACCTCAACAACCGGAGAGGTTTTACGCGCCACCGGTTCGTGAGAGAGCACCGGATCCATTGCGGGCGGGGTGACCTGTGCCGCGGCCGGAGCAAGCACCTCATCCGCTTGCGGCACGAGGGGTTCTTCTATCTCGGATTGCGGTTCCGCCTCATTGATGGGGATTGGAGAGGACGCGGCGCCATTGAGGGACGGCTCACGCTCTGCGGCCATGACGGCATCCACGCTGGCCGCCTCGACCTGATCGGGGCGATCGAGTTTCGCAACCGATGCCGACGGCTCCGGTTCACTTGGCGGCTCGGCCTCGAAGCGACTCCGATACCGAGTGAGCGTTTCGCCGGTGGGATCGAGCGCCTTCATTCGCTGAAAATATTCCTGGGCCTCGTCCGCATCCGTCCCGTCAGGTTTTGTCAAATCGATCAACACCGCATAGGCGCGGACCGCTTCGTCCACGCGACCCGCTTCATCGAGCAGCCTCGCCAGCACTTCAGCCGCCTCGGACTCTGCCGGCGCCAGCGAGCAATACTCCTGTACGCGTTCGATGGCCTGGTCGGGACGGCCGACGCGCACGGCCTCATCGATAACAGCACGATAATCGGACCACGCCACGTCAATTTTTTCCTGATGCAGCAGAATCCGGCCGCGAAGCTGCCGAAGCGTCAGATTTGCCGGTTCATGGAGCAGCAGTATCCCGACCTTCTGCCCCGCCAGCCCCCAGTTTTCCGCTTGCATCGCTTCTTCAATTTCCGGAATCGTCGGCAACGTCGGCGCTTCAGGGGTCACGCTGGACTTTAACGCCTCTCTCGCCGCCGCATGCTTGGGATTGATTTCAAGAATTTTCTTGTACACGGCGACCGCGTCGTCGTGCCGATTATTCTGCGCATAGATTTGCGCCACCTTCAGGTACTCATCAATCGCCTCATCCACCAATTTTTCACGAAAACTCAGTTCCGCGAGCTTCAACCTGATGTTCGTGTTGCTGGGATCAAAATTTGCGATCTTCCGATAAATTTCCAGGGCTTCCTGAATCTTGCCCTTTCGACCATACTCTTTGGCAACCCGCAGATAATCTTCAATGGCATTTCCGGTGAGGCCGCGTTCCGCATTCAGGTCAGCCAGCTTGAGGTTCACCTCAAGACATGACGGATCCACCTTGAGGATTTTTTTGTAGACGGCGATCGTCTTCAAGGCAAATCCCGCGCGTTCGAACGCCGTGGCCGCGAGGAGAAACGTTTCGATGGCGTGGTGGGTATCGTTTTTCTTCAGATACAGATCGCCAATGGTGTTGTACAGATTGCCGTCCTGGGGGGTCAGACTGACAAGCTTCTGCCACTCTTCGATGGCCTTATCAATCTGGCCGCGCGCCATGAAACGCTGCGCATTTTGAATGGTCGTACTTCGGTCGACGGCCACAGAATTCCCCCCCTTGCAGCCACTGCAGGTATCGTAGAGCAACCGTACCATAGGACCCTAGGGCTGTCAAGAAAAGTACCGTCGAAAAATCGATGAAAAATCACGTATTTTACCTCGTCTCCCCCCTAGAAGCGAGCGTCCCGCCATGACCGCGTATCGTCACGGGCCGACAGGCACCCCACTCAGCCGAAACATTTACAATGCTTCCAGATTTCGCTATAGTGGGCCGCATGTTTCGAATGGACCGCTACCTCCTGACCGAGTTAACCCTGCCATTCGGTCTGACACTGGGCGTGTTTCTGCTTGTCCTCATCATGCAGCAAGGCCTGCGGTTTATTGACTGGATGGTCAATCGTGGACTGCCGCTGATGACCGTCCTCAAAATGTTCGGCTACTTGATGCCCTTGATGTTGTTGTTTGCGCTCCCCGTCGCGGTCTTGATTGCCTCCACCTCCGCGTTCAACCGATTGGCCGGTGATCGGGAAACCCAGGCCCTCTGGGCGATCGGCATCTCGCCGTCGCGTGTGCTTCGCCCCGCCATTATTTTTGCCGGAGGCGCGGCATTGCTGAGTACGGTCCTGTTAAACATCGGTGAGCCGGTGGGTGGCGAGTCCATTCGAGAGGCTGCCGCCGCTCTGTTAACTCAAGAACAGACCACGATCATGCTGGAAGAGGGACACTTTCAGCACATGGAAAACGGTCTGATTCTCTATGTACACCGCTCCCCTCAGCCGACTCAGCTTGACGGGGTCTTTATTTTTGATTATCGCCGGCCGGCCGAGCCGCAATTTGTCATTGCCCGGCATGGCATGCTGCACACCGACACGACCACCCATCGACTGGATCTGATCCTGCAACACGGAAGTCTTCAGCGCAAACCCGCCGCGAACGAACCCTATCAGCGCATGTTTTTTGACACCTACACGCGGCGGATCGATCTCTCCGGCCTGATGCCGCTTCCGACCGTTGACGAACAGGACATCACCACGCTACGACAACAGATTCGGGCCGGCAAGAATCTTGACCCGGCGGCGCTGAGCCGTTTGGTGACCTACGACCTCTATCATGCGCTTCCGACTGCCTGCCTGATCTTCGGAGTGTTGGGGTTTCCTCTGGGGCTTCTGTCCCATCGAGGCGGCCGCTTTGGCGGGTTCGCCGCCGGATTGGGGGCCGTTATTTTGTACTATTTTCTGATGACGGTCGCCGACTCCCTGGCGCAGACGCAGCGGCTTTCTCCGCTCGCCGCCGCATGGTTGCCCAACAGTGCGGCATGCCTCCTCGTGCTGGGCCTGCTCGCCCGGTCCTTGACCTGGCCGTCCATATTCCGACACCGGGCCACATCACGCGAGGCTCCACCCACAGGGCATGCCTAAACACCATGTCGCTGTTGCATCGTTATCTTGTACGGGAATTCCTTCGGGTCTGGGGGTTGACCCTCGGAACCTTGCTGCTGGTCTCACAGGTGATCGAAGTCTTCACGCGGGTACGACGATATGCCGACCACCCGCTCCCCCTTGGTCCGTTTCTCGCCTATCTCATGCTGCACTTCCCGCAAACGTTGCTGATCCTTTCGCCGATCGCCTTATTACTGGCCACCATCATCTCACTCGGCCTGCTGACCAAGCGCCGGGAATTGCTCGCCATGCGCAGCATCGGATTCCCCCCCCACCAGATCGCCCTGCCATTTTTCATCTTCGGATTGCTGGTCAGCGGTCTGCTGGCCGCGGCCAATTGGACCGTCATTCCCGTCGCCAGCAAACAATCGGAATATGTCAAAAATACCTTGCTGCTCCGGCGCCCTCAAACGTCGCTGTTCGGTCAAAACCGTGTCTGGCTGCAGCTCGACCCCCAGCGGCTGATGAACATCCAGCTCATCGACCCGACGACAAACATCCTGTATGACGTCAGTCTCTACCAGATGGATGAGGAATTTTCATTGGTGCGACTGACCGAAGCCGCCTCCATCGTGTTTCAAAACAATCAGTGGCGGATTTCCCAGGGCACGCAATGGGATTTTCGACCGGATCGATCGGTCAAAACGGAATCGCTCCACGATCAGCCGATCGAACTGTCCAAGGGGCCGGCCGAGTTTCGAGAAATGGAGGCGGATCCCGATGAGATGGACGGCACCCAATTAGGCCGCTATATCGCGCAGCTTCAGCGGTCCGGGCTGAACAGCGCCCGCTATCAGATCAACCTGTATGCCAAGCTGTCGATTCCGGCCGTCAATGTGCTGATGGTCATGATCGGCGTGCCCCTGGGAATGCTGGGAGGACGGTGGTCCAACGTCGCACGGGGGATCGGCCTCGCGCTGGCCGTCGCCGTCGCGTACGCGTTGATCCACGCGTACGCCATCGCGCTCGGCAACAAAGAGATCCTACCGGTCGTCGCCGCGGCCTGGCTGGCCGACGCGCTGCTCTTCGGGTTGGGGGTGTGGTTGCTGGTCCGACTGCGGTAACGTCGATTCGGGATTCACCCCGGACGTGGGGCGGGGTGTATAGGCGGTCAATTCCGCCGTCACCGTTCCAATCGCGACCCGCCCTTCCATTCGGACCGGTAACCGGCGCGCATCGGCGGTGATCCAGACAGTAATATCCCCGTCGTGCAAAAACAGCCCCTCTTCTTCCTGCTTGACGTTCAAACGAACGGCCTGGAACGTCCCCGCCTCGGTCTTCACCGTCTCAACCGGCCCCGCCGTCACGACGATCTCCTTGGGTCGTTTTCGATCATGCACGGGAATATGGACCGTCTCCCCAGCGCGCATGGTGGCGGTCGCCCGGTAGTAATAGAGCGCCGACAGCGGATCTTGAACCGCTTCAACCGTCGGATAGATACGGCTGACGCCATCCATCACCAGCTCAACCTGGTGACTCGCTTGATCAAACCGAAGTTCACGGTTGCGGGTCTTAAATCCTTGCCTCCCCGTCATCGTATACCGAATCGGAAGAAAACGTTCCTTCTCCACCACACTGTCGATCCGCGTTTTCACAGGATAGAGCAGGCGAAGGATGTGATTCGAACGCGAGATGGACACAAAGTGATACGCCCCACTCTGCTCGGCGTCAACCGACTCCTGCACGGCCAATGTACTTTCGCCGACGGGAATCCCCGTCCAGCTGATGGCGTAACTCAATTGCTCCGGGACGGCAAAGGTCGGCAGCACAGGCAATGGCGGTTGAGCGGAAGACAGCGCCGCCGAGGTCACGGCACCGGTCAGCAGCCAGAAACCGATGGCGAAGATCCAGAACGGCACTAGGTCACCCCGTTGGCGAGAAACCACTTGACCGTCCGCTCCAATCCGGCTCGAATGTCAGTTTTCGGCCGGTAGCCCAATCGTTCCTTGGCCCGGGTTAGATCCGCCAAGGTATGGAGGACATCTCCCGCTCGGGGCGGCGCGTGATGGGGCGGGATTGTGCGACCCAGCAATTTCGAAATTCCATCGTAAATCTGGTTGATGCTGGTTCGGGTGCCGTAGGCGATATTGAAGACCTCTCCATCGACGTCGGGGGTCGTGCAGGCGAGCAGATTGGCCTGCACGCAATCGTCAATATAGGTAAAATCCCTCGACTGCTCGCCGTCCCCATGGATCGTTGCGGTGCGACCATTCTTGACCGCATCCATGAACAGCGGAATCACCGCGGCGTATTGGGAGCCCGGATCCTGGCCGGGTCCATAGACGTTGAAATAGCGGAGCGAGACAGTCGACAGTCCGAACGTCTGGGTGTAGACACGGCAATAATACTCGGCCGTCAGCTTGCTGACCGCGTAGGGTGATCGCGGCATCGGCGTCATCGATTCGACCTTGGGCAGGGTGGGGTTATCGCCGTACACCGATGACGACGAGGCGTAGACGAGCCGTTTGACGCCCGCGACCCGTGCGGTCTGCAAGATCACCAGCGATCCGTGGACGTTGACCTCATCGGTGGAGAGCGGGTCATCAACAGAGCGGGGAACCGACCGGAGCGCTGCCTGGTGCAGAACGAACTGGATGCCCTGCATGGCGGCGGCGCACGTGTGCTCATCCCGGATATCGCCCTTGATGAACTCTACGTGATCGCGGCACGGCGCCAGATTGGCCTCTTTACCGGTGGACAGGTCGTCGAGCACCCGCACCCGCTCTCCGCGGGCGACCAACGCTGCCACAATGCTGGAACCGATGAAGCCGGCGCCGCCGGTGACCAGATATTTGATCGTCATAAGGTGATCACTTTCTCGCGACCTCGGGTCACGCCGCGGGTCGCGTTTCTCGTATCGAGGACAAGACTGGACTGATCCACGATCTGTTGATAATCGAACGCACGGTGATCGGTCACGATCACGACGCAATCTTGTTTGGTCAAGCCGCCCGGCAGGGGAACCGAGCGGAGCACCACATCTCCCTGCGGACTTTCGACGTGCAGCGTGGGGTTGTAGGGATCGGTGAAGGTCACGGTCGCGCCCAGTTGCCGCAACAGCCGGATAATATCGAGTGCCGGAGACTCCCGAAGATCTTCAACATCCCGTTTATAACTGACACCCACAACAAGGATATTGGAGCCGTTGACGCTGCGCCGCCGGCCGTTGAGGGCCGCGGTGATTTTTTCGACCACATAATGCGGCATATGGGCATTGATCTCGCTGGCCAACTCAATGAACCGCGCGGTGTAATCCAAGGTTTTCAGTTTCCACGACAGATAGAGTGGATCAATCGGGATGCAGTGGCCACCCAAGCCGGGCCCCGGATAGAACGGCATGAATCCGAAGGGTTTGGTCGCAGCGGCATCTATCACCTCCCACACGTTGACGCCGAGCCGGCTGCACATGATGGCCACCTCATTGGCCAGCCCGATATTGATCGCGCGAAACGTGTTCTCCAATAACTTGACCATCTCCGCCGTATTCGATGAACTGACGGGAATGACCTTTTCGACGGCCTGCGCGTAGAGCGCCACCGCCAATTCGGTGCAGACGGGCGTGCTGCCGCCGATGATTTTCGGCGTGTTTTTCGTGTGGTACGTCGGGTTGCCCGGATCCACGCGCTCCGGCGAAAATGCCAGAAAGAGTTCCTTGCCCACCGCGAGCCCCTGTTTTTCAAGCTCCGGCCTCACCACCTCCTCGGTCGTTCCCGGATAGGTCGTACTTTCCAACACGACCAGCATCCCGGCATGGAGGTGACCGGTGATTTCTTTCAACGCCGCCATGATCATCGAGATGTCGGGATCCTTGGTTTTCCGTAGTGGCGTCGGGACGCAAATCGTCACCGTATCCAGCGATTCGATCCTCTGGAAGACGTCCGTCGCTGACAACCGGCCCTCGCGGACAAGGGCCCCGATACGTTCCGACGAGACATCCTGAATGTACGAACGACCGGCATTGATCGCCTTGACCTTGCCGGCATCAATCTCGATCCCTGTGACGGTAAAACCCGCTTCGGCAAATTCGACCGCCAACGGTAAACCAACGTAGCCCAATCCGATCACGCCGACGTTCGCCTGTTTCGTTTCAATCTTTCGCCGAAGCCGACCGGCCCAATCCGCACTCGTCCCTCCCCCAGAGGCCTCACGCCCACCGGCAACAGATGGTGTCGCCGCACGCCGGGAGACCGGCAATGGCCTCAGTGGCTTCGTTGTTTTCATCCTCCGTTTCGCCATACCTATCCTTTCACGCGCCTCGTGGTCCCGCCCCTGATTGTTCCGACCCGAAGCGATTTGTTGTAATGCCGTTTATAGTAATCACGGAATGTCCCCGCTCTGATCTTCTTCCACCATCCGTCATGTTCCTGATACCACCGGATGGTGGCCGCCAACCCCTCCCGGAACGGGATCGTCGGGCGGTAGCCCAACCGCCGGAGCTTCCCGTCGTCCACCGCATAACGGCGGTCATGGCCCGGTCGATCCGTAATCAACCGGATCTGTGACGGGGCACACCGCAATTGCGCCGCAATCTGTCGGGCGATTTCGAGGTTTGTCACTTCCCCGCTTCCTCCGATATTATACACTTCTCCAACGGTCCCGTGGTGCAGGAGCCGATCGAGCGCGCGACAATGATCCTCGACGTGAATCCAATCCCGACGGTACAATCCGTCGCCGTATAACGGCAGGGGCTGTTTTCGAAGCGCGTTGGTGATCAGTAAGGGAATCAGCTTTTCCGGATATTGGTAGGGGCCGTAATTGTTGCAACAGCGGGAGACGAGTACGGGCAGTCCATGGGTCCGTTGATACGTCAGCACCAGCAAATCAGCGCCGGCCTTTGACGCGGCATACGGATTGCCGGGTCGGATGGGCGCGGACTCATCCGCACGCCCCTTCTCAACACTGCCGTAGACCTCATCCGTTGAAATTTGCAGATACCGGTCGTGCCGCTGGCGGAGCGCCGCGTCCAATAGCACCCCGGTGCCGACGACATCAGTCTCCAGGAACACGGCGGAGTCTCGAATGGAGCGATCGACATGGGTTTGGGCCGCAAAGTTGACAATCGCATCGACGCGGCCGGCGATCTTCATCACCAGCGAACGATCACAGATATCCCCTTTCACGAAACGATGACGCGGGTGATCAGCCACATCCCGCAGATTTTCCATGTTTCCCGCGTAGGTCAGCTTATCGAGATTGACAATCCGGTAGGACGAATAGCGCTCCAGCAGGTAACGAACGAACTGACTGCCGATAAACCCCGCACCACCAGTCACCAACAATCGCATGGATTATTCCGCTCGCATCGCTCGCTTAATCGGGGGAAGATGCTCCTCTCCCCCCCGATCCCCCCATCGCTGACGGCATTTCAAGTCAGCCGCCTCGCGTCACATCCGCCGGCCACCGATAGGGAATATCGGGGCTATCCCATCGACACCGGAACTCATCCGGTTGTGCATGACGGTAGGGCAGCGTCGGCACGTTGATGATCCGTGCCTCCTCGCACCCGGAGGCCGTAAACCCATGATAGACATAGGGGGGGATTTTCAACAGGATCGGCGGGCGAGTGGTTCCCGGGGGCGACTCGAGGTAATACTCCTCGACCCGTCCCTTGGTCGGCGATCCCTCACGGGGGTCATACAGCACGACCAGGGCGCGGCCAAGCACACAGATGAAGTGGTCCGTCTGCTCTTTGTGATAATGCCATCCTTTGACCACGCCACGGTTGCAACCGGTGATGTACACCTGTCCAAAGCGCTCGAACAGCGGCTCATCCGCGCGGAGCATCTCCATCAGGAAACCCCGATCGTCCGTCAGCGCTTTGAGTCCTTTGACTACGACCCCGTCGATCATTGTAAGTCAGGGGGGAGATGCTCAGCTCCCCCCTGACATCCCCCCATCGCCCATACATACATCCGATTAGGCTCCCCTTGGCTACGGCAACTCAATCCGGCTCTGGTCGCCGACAATCAATTGCTGGGTTCTGGGGCGGCGCTGACCTTTGGTGATTTCCACCCCTCGGCCCAGCAGGCTCCGTTCAATCCGGACCTCTGCGTCACACACACGACACCCCTCCAATAAAATACTATACTCAATCTCGCTGTTGGTCACATGACAGTTTGGCCCAATGGCCGTGAACGGACCAAGATAACTGTTTTCAATGACGCTGTTCTGTCCGATAATCGACGGGCCGCGAACCCGGCTGGCCACCACCCGCGCGCCAGATTCGATCACGACGTGCCCTTCAATCGTTGAATCGCCATCAACCGTCCCCTCATGCCGCGTCGCGCCGCCGAACGACAATTGATTGAGCACCAGGCGGTTGGCCTCAAGCAAGTCCTCCGGTTTGCCGGTATCCTTCCACCAGCCTGAAATTTCCGTATAGCCAACTCGAAATCCGTGATCGATCAGATACTGATGCGCGTCAGAAATTTCCAATTCACCCCGCGCACTCGGCCGCAGTTGCGACACCGCCTCAAAGATCGAGCGATCGTAGATATACAAACCTGTCACCGCATAGGAGCTTTTCGGCTGCGCGGGTTTTTCCTCCACACTGATGATTTTCCCATCCTGAATTTCCGCCACGCCGAACCGCTGCGGCTCCTTCACCTGCGCCAGCACCAGAAGGCAATTGACTTTCTTCGCCTGAAACTCCTGGACGCATCGTCGCACATCGTTGGTCATTAGATTGTCGCCCAGATAGAACACAAAGGGCTCATTCGCGATGAACGTTTCCGCCAATTGGACGACGTGGGCCAGGCCTCTCGGCGCCTCCTGGATCATCAACGTAAAGCGCAGCCCCTGCCGGGCATAGGGGGCAATCGCCGTGCTGATCGCCGCGTGACTCTCCACACCAAAAACGATTCCGATCTCCTGGATCCCCGCCTGCGCCACTGCCTCAATCGCATAAAAGAGCATGGGCTTGTTGGCAATCGGAATCAGGTGTTTATTGCTCGTGTAGGTCATCGGTCGAAGCCGTGTTCCCCGACCACCCGCCGCGATCAAGGCCTTCACGCCGGAGTCCGATCGACATCCACGTCGGGTCGACGTGCGGGCATTTCGGCATCAAGACCGAGCGCTTTGCCGACCAGCAGATAATACCGGGCACGGTCCCGTTGTTCCGGTCTCGCCATGATCATGTGAGTATAGCAGGTGACCCTCTTGAGCCATTTGGAAATGATGGAGGGAACCCGGTACCCGATTCGAATGCGGGCTCCGGTCGCACGCGTCAACAGAGCCGACGAGAGGGTATCAGTGACGTCGATCGCCACCTGATACTGGCGCAAACGCAGCAATCGGAACATCGACGCCACCCCCCTCACCCCCGGCCGGCCGGACACCGTGACGATGTCATCAAGATCCGGATTGTGCGCCATGGCCGCCGCCGTGTCCCTGTTCCCCAGCATCTCCAACCGGACCGTCGGAAATCCCCTGCGGAGCACGGCCAGAAGTGGGACCACATCGAGTGCCGCCGCCGCGGAACCCGACGCCACAACCACCCAGCGCTTCCGTCGAGCGGAGGCGGGCTGGCTCATGGCCTCCTCCCTGAGTCTGGCGCCAATGTCGGACAGGCCGCCGAACCGCCGCGCCTGCAGGGCCTCGATCCGCTGCATCACGACCTGGCGTAGTGAAACAGAATCCAACCGCGGAGCCACGGTGGCGTAACGTTCCAACAAATCCTCCCGGTCAGCCGGTTCCGTCAGAGGGATCAACGCCAGCCAGAGCCGCCCCAGATCGATCGCGCGTTCCTTCAGTGAGATCCGATCGGCCACCGTCACGTTTTCAAGATCGATGAACGTCATCGCCCACGTGTCGGAGCGGCGTTCCGCCAGGATATTGCCGTCTTTGAGATCCCCGTGATAGAACCCACCCTCGTGCATCGTGCGCAGTTCGGACGCAAGGGCTCTCAGCAGACTATCCCGTCCGACAACAGCCCCGCCCGTCGCCCGCAGCAGATGTGCAATGGGCACGGCATTCGGCGTGTAGCTCCCGACGTAGACCGATTTTCGCAGCAGGCCCCATCGTCGCAGTTCCAGCAGGGCCACGGGCGCCTGCACGGCCACACCGGCGGCGTGCAGTTGAATCGTCCGCCGCCAGGTCACGCGCGCGCGAGATGGGCGCAGGTGACTTTTGAGCAGGGTTCGAATGCCGGAGCGTAACACGTCATCTTCTTTGACGAGCAACGGAACCTGGCGGCCTTGGATCACTGTCATGATCATGGCCACCGCGCGTCCGCCCGAATCCTGAAACACGGTGGCGTCGCCCTGCCGGATGGCGTCATGGATGGCGATGAAGCGGTCGAGGACAACTGGGGAGGCACATTCGGGATCCGCATACCCCTGCCAGCCGAGATAATCAATCGATCGATACTCGATACTCGGGCGGCGATGCCGTGAGAAGGGCGCGACGGCCCCGTTCGAATGATCCACCACCCTGTTCACGTTCCGTCCGGTTCGTCCCTGATCATCTTCAGCCAAGCGCCATTGCCTCCTCAGGGATGTGTTCCAGCCGTCTAGCGGGTTCGTGCTCTCAAACGATTGATACGTTTCTCGATGCTGAGTCGAAACTGCAGCAACGGGGTGATCAGCGTGGCATACCAGCGGTCGGTCCAATCGATTTCGAGAACCGCCGACTCCTCGCATTTTCGTATCACCAGCAATTTATCAACGAGCGCAACCTTGGCATAGTTCGCGTACTTGCTCAAGAACCTGTTCGCCGCGAGCATCACACCCCTGGTGTTCGGCGCATAATCATGCAGACATAACAACCCTCCCTTTCGCAACAGCCTCGACCAGCAGAGATCCTGCATCACATACTGGCACTTGTGCGCCCCGTCAATAAAGATAAAATCATACTCCTCGGTCGTTTTCTCAACTTGCTTGAACACGTCGTAACTTCTCGCCACACGAAATTCCACGGCGGTCGGATCCAACCCGTGCTCCTTCAGGTTCATTTTGACGATCTCCCATTGATTGGTGAAATACGTCATGGTGTCAATGACCACGAAATGCGGACGCGTCCGGTCATCGTAGCAGCGCATCATCTTTACCAGTGTCCCGCCGGCGGCCGTCCCGATTTCTAAATGATTGCCCGTGAACTTATTCAGGCGCAGAATTTCCATCAAATACTGCAACTCCTCGTCAGACATTTCCGGCCCGAGCGTTCTCGGGCTTTTCCCGGTCAATTGCCCCATCGGCACATCCGGCCTGACGCGCATGCTCCACACCTTGTCATTGATCGCATCCGATCACGCGCGATCCCCCGAGTATTGCCGCACATTATATCCTTCCGACATCAAATCAGCAATCGTGCATCGACAGACCCCATCCTGCATGATCACCGTTCTTCCGGCCGGTTTGCAAATCGCCGAAATCCCCCTGTATAATGGGCGCCATCTTCGATCGAATGACAGAAGACGTGCATTCATCAGTCACCGCTCATCAATGCGGCATGAGCCACAACCCCACTTCATACGTGAAATGCGATCTGTGCGGATCGGGGTCCGGGATCCGGATTACCGAGAAAGAAGGGATGTTCTACGAGCGGTGCGATCAGTGCGGATTCATTTATACCAATCCACGTTCCACCGATGTTGCATCAGACAATACCGACGCGTTTGAAGGACACCTCGACAAATATGCGGCACGCTCCTATACCCCAAAAATCCAAAAGCTCTACCGCCAGACCCTGCAGCGATTTGCCTCCTATCGATCAACCAACCGCATCCTCGAAATCGGGAGCAATATCGGCGGATTTCTTTTCCAAGCGCGCCAGCAAGGGTGGGACCCCGTCGGCATCGAACCCGTCGAACAATGCGCCGAATACGGGCGCCGGCATCATGGATTGAATATTATATCCACCACTCTTGAACACGCTGATTTACCGAGCAATGCCTTTGATGTCATCTATTCCATTTCGGTTTTTGAGCACATCGCCTCGCCAAGTCGAGTTTTGCAAGAGGTGTGCAGAATTTTGCGTCCCGGAGGAGTGATTTACATCGACACGGTGAACTATGATTCCTATACGCAACGATTCGTCGATGCCGCCGACTGGGATACACTCTCCCCGAGAGTTCACCTGAGTCTGTTTACCCCGGCAACGCTACCAAAATTTTGTGAGAAGGCCGGACTGGTCGTAAAGCGGGTCAGCACCCATGGGGTCCGCGTCCGTTCAAGCAAAGGCGGCAAACTGCGCGGATTCGATCGTCTGCGGGAAATGGCGCTCAAATTTCCCCTCAGCGTGGCCTGTCGATTTACCTTAAAAGGGGATAGCATCGCCATCCTGGCGCAAAAACCCGAACCGCGATCATGAGGCATGATGAACGTGCTCGCAATATCAAGTCGCGATCTTGTGAAAGGCAGCACCCAGTATCGTATTGCCCAATACGCAAATTTCCTGAAACAAAAAGGCATTCACATCGAATTTATCAAACGCGACACCATCAATGCGGCGACCCTTCCGCACATTCGAGAGTTCGACCTCGTCTTCAATCAGAAATGTCTGATGCGCGGTTCGCTCTCGAAAGCCATCCTCTCACGCAGCGCCCGCACCCTCTTCGATTTTGATGATGCCATTTACACGCGCCCCGGCACCCCCTATTCGCTCTTCACCGCCCTCCGGGTGAAACGCCGTCTCGGCCTTTGGCTGGAGCGAGCCGACGTCGTCACCACCGCGAATGAAGTCCTCGCGCGCTACGCCCGCCAATACCGCTCATCGGTGGTGATCGTTCCCATGGCGGTTGACACGGATCACTGGAGCCCTGCTCCGGATCAACCGGATAGAACGGCGACCATCGGTTGGACCGGCGCCCCCGTGAACCTCCCTCAGCTCGAACGACTCGGTCCGGTCTTGGTGATGCTCCTCAAAAAATATCCGCATGTCACGCTCGCAGTCTCCTCAGGCCGCAAACCCGATCTCGGTTGTCCATTTGAGTATTATTCGTTTCAACCCGGCACGGAGGCTGACTTCGTCCGCCGGCTCGACATCGGCCTGCTTCCGCTCAGCGATGATGAATTTACACGAGGGAAGTCTCCCATCAAGGCTATTCAGTATCTGGCCTGTGGAGTTCCAGTGGTAGGCAACATCTTCGGTGCAACCGCAGAGATCCTCAATGCCACCAACAGTATCGCCATCGACTCCGAACAGGACTGGTTCACAGCGCTGGAACGGCTAATCAACGATCGAAAGCTTGCACAACAGATGGGGCAAGCCGGTCGTCAGTTTGTCTTAGAACGACACAACAGCAAAAGAACAGGAGAGCAGTTGTTTAAACTCTTTCTGGGTGCAACCCAACCTTTGATCGCGTGAAGATTCATGGTAATTTTTCAAATTTTTCTTACGACATACATTCCGAGGATTACTCATGTGGGGCAACGCTATATATATGAGCTCCGAACGAATGAAAATTTGACACCATCAGCGGGGAAGAGACATCATGTCAGCAATGACCACTGAATAGGACTACCGTACTACGAGACAAGCACCCTGGCATGTTAAAAAACTTTATCTATAGGATCATGGCTGATACGCATCGACAAAATGGGATGCGACAATTACAGTTCTTAGAGAAGAAACTCCCCTCTCCACAATCTCGATTCGCCATTCCGTTCACCTACCGCGGCAATGGATATTTCAAATCGATCGAACCCCGTCAGCATCCGATGGAAATCGAACAATTGTACAAAACGGTCTGCGAATTACAAGCACAACGGATTGTGGAAATTGGAACAGCCAAGGGCGGTACGCTGTACCTCTGGACACAAGCCGCCGCCGATGATGCGACGATCATCAGCGTGGATCTTCCAGGGGGCAAATTTGGCGGCGCATATCCGGATTGCCGAATCCCATTTTACCAGTCGTTCTCGAGACCGCAGCAAACCTTGCATCTGTTACGAAAGGATTCGCACGATCCCGGCACCCTGGCACAAGTGACACGGCTCCTGGAGCACACGCCCATCGATTTTCTGTTCATCGACGGCGACCACACGTACGACGGCGTCAAGGCCGACTTTCTCTCCTATGGGCCGCTCGTCCGGCCCGGCGGACTCATCGCCTTTCATGATATTTTGCCCCGGCCTGATCTTCCGGATATACAAGTGAATCGGTTCTGGAGCGAGTTGCGAACAACCCATGCCACCGAGGAAATCATCGGCCCCGAAGAGTCGGGCCGCAAGATCGGAATTGGATTGCTCCGACAATGATAAAACACTACATCGATTCTTTACTCAAGTACTGCCGCAAGCCGATTGCCATCAAACGTTCGTGGATCGACACCCCAAACGAATTTCACGATCTAACAAAATTTTTGAGTTGGTTCGATCGAACGGAGTCTCTTCAGGAAACGCAACAACGGTCCCAATCGGATTGGGCCCACAAAATCACGGCATTCCCCCAGTACCCCCGACTGTCCAAAGTTACCTGTCTTGAAATAGGGTTTGGCGGCGGCCGGTTGCTGGTCGAAGCCAGCAAAGATTTCAAGCATGCCATTGGGATCGATATTCATGCCGCCTTTGATAAAACGCGGGCATATATCGCACTCCACCATCGAGACAACATTACCCTGCTGCACAAAGACCAGATGGCCACGCTACCCGACTCCTCGATCGATTTCATCTTCAGCTTTATCGTCTTCCAGCATTTTGATTCATATGCCGAGGTGGATTTTTACCTCAAACAGATCAAGCGATTGTTGAAGCCACACGGCCATGCCCATCTCTTCTTCGCGAAGCATTCGCAACCGGGGGTTGCACTGATTGATCCCCGGGAATTCAAGAAAAGAAAATGCAGCCTGTTCATCGAGCCGGCCTGGTTCAGGAATGAGCTGTCGCGAGAATTCACGATCGTCAATTTTCAGGATGCCATGAAAAAACACATCAATCAGCCGGCATCGAGCAAAAACGAATCAGAACAAGCCCGCGTGGTGTTTACGCAGGCGCCTGCTGCTGAATAACCTCTTCATACAGCCGCTCAATTTTATCGACCATCCGGTCCCAGGTAAACAATAGGGCCGTTTCCCTTGCGTGGCGGCCAAGTTCACGTCGGCGTTGCTCGGATGACAGTTCCACCAGCGCGGCCTTAATCCGGCTTGGATCACGCGGGTCATCCAGGAGAATCGCGTCATGGCCATTCTTCAACACCTCGGCCACCCCCTGCCCTCGACTGACCACCACGGGCAGGCCGAACGCCATCGCCTCAAACACCGACAACGGAAAAGGATCGCTGAGCGTTGGCAGCAGAAAAATATCCGCCGCAGCGTAATAGTGCTCCACGTGGGTATAGAGCCCGATAAAATGGACTCGCTCACCAACCCCAAGTCGAGTAGCCAAGCCACGGTACTGCTCCTGAGGACCGCCCCCGATCACAAAGAGATGCGTCGTCGATGACGGATGGTCACGGGCCAGCAGGCCGACGGCCTCGATGGCGTAGTGGAGTCCTTTCCGTTTGAATTCGGTCCCCACAAAAACGATGGCCACGTCTCGATCTTCCAGTCCATGTTGCTTCCTAATGTCGGCTCGATGTTGCCGCGTGACCTCCGGTGACATTTTTTTACTGTCTACCCCAGGATTGATGACACAAATCATCGATGGTTCAATGTCGTAATGAGCCAGAATATCTTGTCGGCTCCCTTTTGAGACGGCGATAACGCACTTGAGGGGCCGACATTTGAATTGCCGAGATTCCAGCCACTTGTAGACCAGGTGACGGGGGCTTGTCAGGAGCTTTATGATTTGAAAGAATTTCCCAAAGATCCCCATGGCGCGCCGGCCAATCTGGTAACAGGGGTGGTGTATGGATATCACATGATGATAGATCGTGCGTTGATGACTGTGAATCACATCGAATGACGAGTTTTTCATGCGGACCATCATCAGCAGCGAGTAGAAGAACGAGTTCAGAAACCGGGGCCGCCGAAATGAACGGATCCGGTGAAAAATTAAACCGCCGATCAGCGCAGGGTCACAACCTTGCGCGTACACATGGACCTCATGTCCCCTGCGGGAGAGACGTGTTGAAAGTTCCACCGCATAGCGGTTGGATCCCCCGGTGGTCACGAAATTTTTGACGAGCATCGCGATCTTCATTATGAAACCGTCTGCGATGGGGTTAAATCTTCTGCGTCCATACCTTTCGTCTAAACACCTTCAAAGGCAATCGGACTTTATCGGCTGTCATGAGGTCGTCGATACCGCGTTTCACCTCAGGATAACTGGCATTGGAATAATCATCAAAAAGGATGATGCCCCCGCGAACAAGATACGGGAACCAGCTCTCAATATCGGCTTTGACAGCTTCATAGGTATGCCATCCATCGATATAGAGCAATCGAATTGGTCGACCATCCCATTCTTTGGCGGCGTCCACAGACCTGAGCACAATGGGCTGCACCCAGTCATCGACATCGAAGCGACGGATATTTCTTAAAAAATCATGATGGGTGTTGATGGGTTCCTGTCCTTCTTTCACCTGCGAAATGTCTCCAGTATGTGGATCCACCGCAACAACCTTCTCTCGCCCTGCACTCTTCGATGCTGCCGCCAAGACGATCGTGGAGCGTCCCCATGCTGATCCGACTTCCAAAATAACACCCTGTCCGGGTCCCCATCTCGCCAATTTATAGAGCAACCAAGCTGAATCGCGAGAAAGCCATCCACGGACAACCGGCTTCAACCGCCTCCATAACAGATAAAACTCCACATAGGTCCAAAATGGACGGTGAGTATGCCACCATACGGTATTCTCGATCACGGGTTGGGACGCTCCCGCTGAAGAACCATTCAACATTCTCACGTTTTTTCCTCGCTCAATTATGGTGCCGTCAGAAACAACGATCCCAGGGTAAACGGCGAGTCGGGAAACCGCTTGTCGATGGTGAAAAACCGGTTGGCGTTGTGGAACTCCTTATTCCCGACGGGCCGAAGCCCGGACGCCCGAATCAACTCGTTGACGTCGTCCAGCGTGCGCAAGGGCCATTCGCTGGGCGCCTGCGGGCCGAAATCAAACGTGATCACCAGCATTCCACCCGGCCGAAGCAGGCCGGCCAGCGTGTTCATCATCGGGGCCTGGGCCTCCTTCGGGAGATGCTCGATGACACAAAACGACAGGATGCGGTCGAACGTGCCCCACTCAGGCGGCACCCGCGTCGTCACCAAATTCACCGAGTTGGCGGACAGCCGGAGTCCCCGGCGCTTGGCGTATGCCTTCGTGTACTCGGTGAACCGCTCGTTGATGTCGACACTCATCACGTCGCAACCCTGTTCGGCCAGATAGAAGACCGGCAATGTGGCCCCGCCGCCGAAATCCAGAATTCGCATGCCGGGTTTGATCCCGGCATACGCCAATCCCCTGGCGTATTCCCACATCTTAAACTTTCGGACATAGAAGCGGCGCCGAAGCACGCCATTGACGGCAAATGGGATCCCACGGAGAAAGAGCCGTCGGGCGTACCGGCTCAGCTGGCGTGCCATCCCCCTCACTTCGAGCGGGCGCAGATCCTCGCCTTCGTAGGTTTTGTTCAGCGGCGGTTCGCGTGATGCCATTGATCAAACCCCTTCAACGAGTTGAGTGTGCCACATGACGCGCAATCCGCTCCGTTTTCCGTTGGACCTGTTTCATAAATGTGCGATCCCGCATCCATGCGGGCCGATAGTGTTTCAGAAACCTGAGTTTGTCAGTCCGTGTCAGCTTCAAGCTTCCGTCCGCAATGTGGACGGCATGATAATGAATCGAGGCGATGTCCTTGATCAGCCACCGGGACCACAGCCAGGGACGAATGAACACCCGCTGCAGATCAATGAAGCGGATATCGGGTGTTTCCTGGGGGGTTGCCGGGGATGTCGCCGCCCCGTTTCGGCGCACGAAAATGTGTGCAAAATAGTAATCCCGATGGCACATCCGTTTCCAGTGCATGCGGGCCGTCAGTTCGGCGATCGCCCGAATCAACACCCGCTTTTCCGCAATCAGATCCGCCGTCAATGGCGGCGCAAACCGCTTCGGAGCCAGGCGCTCGAGCGATTCATACTCCTCGAGGCCTCGCGTCAGGACAAACGATTCCTGGATCCCGTCGCGCACGCGTTCCCCCACCGCCACGGGCACAACCGTCGGCACCTGCCCGTCATGGAAGGCCAGAATATTCCGCCACTCTCGACCGCCTTCCGTCATGA
>JBGPUQ010000005.1:0-18648 GCA_041491185.1 Nitrospiria bacterium
CCGCCGATGGTGGTGGCTCCGCCGCCGGCTTCCGTCCCGCGGTTGAGCGTGACATATTCCCGAAAGACGTTCTGATCGCCGATCGTCAATCGGGTCGGTTCGCCGGCGTATTTGAGATCTTGGGGCGCCTGGCCGATGGAACAAAAGGGGAACACCTGACAGTCGGCGCCCATCGTTGTCCGCCCATCAAGCACCACGTGGCTGTCGATGCGCGTCCTGGGGCCGATGCGAACATGCTCCCCGACCACCGCATACGGGCCGATCTCCACGCCGTCGGCCAGCTCGGCGCGGGGATGGACGATCGCTGTCGGATGCACGTTATTCACGGGCGGCCTCCGGTTCGCGGGCCGCGATCATCGCCTTGAGTTCGGCCTCGCAGACCAGCGTATTGTCAACATAGGCCATGCCCTGCAGTCGCCAAAACTGCGAGCGGATTTGCAGCACCTCCAGTTCCATTCGCAGTTGATCCCCCGGAACCACCGGTTTGCGGAATTTTGCCTTATCGACCCCAAGGAAGAAGACCAATTTGTTCCCGGGTTGATCCTCCTCGGAAAACGCCAAGACCGCCCCGACCTGCCCCATGGCCTCGATGATCAGCACGCCGGGCATAATCGGATGGCCGGGAAAGTGGCCCTGAAAAAACGGCTCGTTGATCGTCACGTTCTTGATCCCCACGATGCGCCGCTTCGGCTCGATGACCGTGATCCGGTCCACCAGCAGAAACGGATAGCGGTGCGGCAAGTAGCGCTGAATGGCGACGATATCAAGCACGGCGCGTTCGAGCCGGGCCTGAGCGACGGCGGCGGACGGCGGCGGACCGCCGGGTTTTCTGGATCGGTCGCTGGAGCGCATGCAGTTCCTCCTCAAGACGGTGAAGTCGTTTTCGAAAATCCGGCAGGTGAGGCAGAATGGCCTGGATGGTCAGCCACAGCCGGTGCTCGATCGCCGGAGAACCGGACACATCCTGGCCGGGCGGAATGTCGCGACTGACCCCGGACTGGGCGCCCACGCGCGCGCCGTCTCCAACGGTCACATGGCCGACCACGCCGACCTGCCCCGCCAAGACCACTCCGCGTCCAATCGACGTGCTGCCCGAAATCCCCGCTTGGGCCACAATAATCGACCGCTCGCCGATGGTCACATTGTGAGCAATCTGGACCAGATTATCCACTTTGGTTCCGCGGCCGATGACCGTCCGCCCAAGCGTCGCACGATCCACCGACACATTGGCGCCCAATTCGACGTCGTCTTCGATCACGACCGTGCCGACCTGCGGGATCTTGTGATGCTCCCCGCGATACGGCGCATAACCGAACCCGTCGCTGCCGACGACGGTCCCGCTATGGATGATCACCCGGCATCCCACCCGCACCTCTTCACGAATCGTCACATTGGGATAGAGCAACGCGTCATCGCCGATCACCGCCTCCCGGCCGATGTAACAGCCGGGATAGAGGGTGACGCGGTTTCCAATGACGGCCCGATCCGCGATGACGACGTAGGGATGAATCGAGACCTCGTCACCCATCGTCACACCCTGGCCGATGGACGCCAAGGGACTGACTCCGGCCGATCGATAGGGCTGGGGATGAAAATGACGAATCACTTGACACACGGCGTAGTACGGATCCTCCGCCACCAGACGGGCCAACGTTGCCGGCATCGCGCCACCGGCTCGATCTGACAGTTTGGCCCCCACAATGACGGCCGATGCGTTGGTCGCTGCCGCCTCGCGAACATAGCGGGAGTTGGTCAGAAACGTGATCTGTCCCGGTTGCGCATCGTGAATCGTCGCGATTCCCGTAATCGGCAGCGACGAATCACCCAGGATTCGACCACCCACCAACTCGGCCAATTGCGCAAGCATCACCGGCCTCGCCTCCATAGCGCTATGGGGTCTTCCCTGAGGAATCGCCGTCTCCGGATTTCATCGGTTTGGTGGGGGCGTCGCCCTTCACCGCGGCCTTATCAAGCTCGGCCACCACCGGATCCGTCAGATCCATCTTCGCCTTGGCATACAGGATGGCTCCACCTTCGTTCTCTCGATCAAACACCATCGTATAGCCACCCCGCTCGGCCACCTGTTGGACCGCGCGCGACAACTGTTTGTTAAACTCTTTCAAGACCTCCGATTTTTTCTCTTGAACCTCCTTGCTCAAATCTCCGGCCCGCTTCTGATACGTGAACAACTTCCGCTGCATCGTTTCCTGCTTCTCACGCTGGGCTTCAGGGCTGAGCACGGAGGCCTGTTTTTTGATCTCCTCTTCCATTTGCCGCAGCTCCGCCTCATCGGCATCGATGAGCTGCTGCCGGCTTTTGACATATTGCTCCAGTTGCTCCTTGGAGACCTGACCGATCTTTGACCGATCCAACACCTGTTGGGCATCAACGTAGCCGAATTTCACTTCCTGGGCCACGACGGCCTGTCCCCATCCCAGACCCGCCACCACCACACAGACCAGCACTGCACGTTTCATCTGTTTTTCCACCTCCCCCACCTCCATGGATGATTAAAACTGTGATCCAATCGTAAAGTCAATGGTATTGCTCGGCTCGCCAGATTTTGGCGAGAGATTGAAGCCCCACTCCACGCGGATCGGGCCGATCGGCAAAAACAGCCTGATCCCGACACCGGCACCGGTACGGAGTGCCGAGAACCGGATCGATTCTCCAGTATCAAACCCCCGGCCGGCATCGAAAAAGAGCACGCCGCGAACCTTGGCTTCGGGCACCAGGGGAAAGAGATACTCCACGTTGAAAATGAGTTCTTTGTTGCCCCCGATGACATCGTTCCCAGATTTTGGACCGGCTTTGCCAAAGTGAAAACCCCTCACCGTATCAATCCCGCCGACGAAGAACCGTTCCCCCACCGGCAACGTCCCGTCGACCGTTGTCGGATGGGCATAGCCAAACCGGCCATGGGCCGACACCACCGTCTCCCACCATACAGGAAAATACCACGTCGAATCGGTCACCAACTTATAATAATCATTGTCACCGCCGAGGAACGTCCCCGCATAATCGATCGAGAGCGCATTCCGGCTCCCTCTCGTCGGGGCCAGCATGACATCACGGCTGTCCCGGGCCAAGGAAAATTTCAGCGCGCTGGTGGTGCTCAATCCATATTGTTGCTTGATCAACACCGGCGCATCTCGACTCACACTAAAAATATTCAACACCTGAAATGAATACCCCGCACTCCCGCTCACATATTCGGTAAAACTCTTGCCGAACACCAGGTCGCTCCCCTTGCGTTTCTCCTTGTAGCCGCTGAAATCCCGTTGCTGATTGAACACGCTCACCGATGACGAAACCGGATAATCCAGAAAGTACGGATCACGGAAGGTCAGTGAATAGCTCGACGTCCTTCCCCCGAGTTGGCCTTGCGCGCGAAGCAGTTGGCCCCGGCCGAAGAGATTGCCCTGTGTGATCTCCACGAGACCCACCACTTTATCCACCGAACTATATCCACCCCCCACACTGAAGGTGCCGGTCGGTTTTTCCTTGACCTTGACATCCAAATTGACCTCGTCGGACTGGCCCTGTACCGGCGTCGGCACGATCTCAACCGACTCAAAAAAGTTGAGATTATTCAACCGCTGAAAACTTCGCCGTAGGGCTGTGGTATCCAAGATGCCCTGCTCACTGACCCGCAGTTCCCGACGAATCACCTTATCTCGTGTTTTGAGATTGCCGGAGATCTCGATCCGGTGCACATGGATCAGGTGGCTTTCTTGAACCTGGAATTCAATCGCCACGCGCTGCGTCGCCGCATCCGGTTTGAGTTGCGGCACCACCTGGGCAAACGCGTATCCATGCTCTCCATAGAGATCGGTCACCGCCAAAATATCCTGCCGGATCTGACTGCGCTTGAACAACATGCCGGGCATCGTTTTCATCACGGCACGCACTTGCGCGTCGGTAAACAATTCCACGCCGCTGAAACTGACCGATGCGATCGTATACGGGTCGCCTTCAACCATCTGAAACGACACATCGAACCACCGGTGGTCCTGGCTGAGCGTCACTTGTGGCGCCCCCACCTGTACCTGTAAATATCCTCGATCAAGGTAATAGTCGCGAATCCGCTCCACATCCTGTGTCGCCACTTCCTTTTGATAGAGCCCCGAGTCGGTCAGCCACGAGGTGAGCCAAAAATAGGCCTTGGTCGAGGCGATCGAGCGCAACTGCCGGTTGCTGACCGCGTGGTTGCCGGAAAACTCGACCGTTCGAACCCTGGCCCGACGGCCTTCGGTGATCACGAAGGTTAACGAGACCTCCCCGGCGGTCTTGCTCTCCTGCAACAGTGGCACGACCGTCGCCTGGAAATAGCCTTGGTCCTGATAGTAGGTGGTCAGACTTCGCTTCGCCTCGGTCAGGGTCCGAAAATCCAGGAAACTGCCCGGCTTGATCGTCACCCGCTCCTTGAGCTTGTCCACCGAGATTTGATCGTAGCCCTCATAACGAATGTCCCGAACCGTCGGCCATTCCTTCACCATGACCACCAGACGCAACCCGCCTTCAAAACCCTCCGTCGCCACTTGCACATCTTCGAAATAGCCCAGCCGGAAGATCTCGGTAATCATGCGTCGCACGATCTCGACGGAGAATACATCGCCTTCCTGGAGAGGAAGTTTGCCCCTGACCGTCGTCTCGGCAATTTTTCGCAAACCTTGAATCTCAATCCGTTTGATCACCACCCCGCCCTGATCGAGCCGCCCGGTTTCAGCACCGGCTGGCCCAGCCGGACCGGCAGGCAGAGGACTGGCAGGACCAGGCGAGGGCTGGTCGGCGGCCGCGGCGGCGCGCATAATTCCCCATGGTTCTCCGCACAGCGCGTACACCACACTGATGCCCACGATGACCAACACCCCATATCGTCGACACAGGGTCGCTGGCTGGCGTAACCTCCTATTCACTGCAGCAAGACCCGGCTGACACCCTTACTTAACCGATCGTGGTGTATGCCCCGGCAACGGCGTCGCCGTACAGTCGCCGTCTTACACCACCCCGGTGCCAGACCATTGATCCATCTCTGTATGCTGTTCGCTCATTTCCGCCAACCGGTGAACGACATGTGGCATAGATCACATAAACCGTTGGATTTTAGCATCTTTCCCCACCTGTGTAAATGGGAAAAACCGATCCGATTTACCGGCGTTCCAACGCATGATGATCGGCGAAACTGTAAAAGGTCGTTCGACCGATGACCACATGATCCAGGACAGGAATACCGAGCAGTTCCCCACAGGCGGCCAACCGCTCGGTCAAGCTGCGGTCCTCCGGACTCGGTGTCGGATCGCCGCTGGGATGATTGTGAACGAAGACCACCGCTGCGGCCGATTCGCGCACGGCTGACAGAAATGCCTCTCGCGGGTGCACCAGGCTCATCGTGAGACTGCCGGTGGAAATCGTCACCTCACGCATGACGCGGTGTTTATTATCCAGCAACACCGCCCAGAAATGTTCCTGTTTGAGATCCCGAATCAGCGGAGCAAAATGGTCATAGACCAACCGACTCGATGAAAACGTCGTGCCCCGTGGAAATGGACGACTGGCGGCACGACGGCCAAGCTCCAGCGCCGCAAGCAACTGCGCCGCCTTGGCCGGCCCGATTCCGGCAATGCGACACAGCTCGGTTCCCTTCACGTTTCCCAAACCATCCAACCCCTGGTACTCGGCCAGCACGCACATGGCCAGATCGACCGCCGTCTGTCGGCGCCGTCCCGTTCGAATGAGGATCGCCAACAGTTGCGCGTCCGAGAGAGAGGCCGCACCGAACCGCAGCAACCGCTCGCGGGGCCGTTCCGTCACCGGCCACCGGCTGATCCGATCCGAACCGGCCGATTCAGTCATGTCATCTCCGGGGAGGCATCATCATGAAGAAGATCCACACCAGTGACAATTTTTGTCTTTTCTTGCGCTCACGATGTGCTGTTCTCTCAACACAAGAAAAGAGTCCCAACCGTAATCGTTAATCTTTCCAGCCAGTTTATCTTCAAATGCTCATGGCACATCACTTGCATTTTAGCTTCATGTCGGCAACCCACAAAGGAGACGCCCATGAACTGTCCGAAATGTCACGGCCTGATGTATGGTGAACGGGTTTCCGATTTTTCCCTCACCTTCTATGCGTGGAAATGCGTCAACTGCGGGGCGCTGATCGATCAGACGATCCTCAACAACCAGTACAAACGCAAAGACGCTCCATTCAAACGGATCTCACCCAACCTCATCGGCAAAGGCAAGTAGTCCACCGCAAGACCTATCGGCATTGCAAGGAGATGCGGATCGTTGGTAATTCCGTTTCCTCCGTCTTTCCCTGTTCTTCCCGCTCAACCCGCCATCCACTCCACTCCAATACGACATGCCGGCACACCGACTCTGGAATCGGCTGAAAGAGCAACAACCCCGTGCGTTCGTCCCCCGGCCCCATCCATTCTGACGGCAACGTCACCACATTGAGTTTTTTTTCCAGTTGCGCAATCCGAGTCCCGAAGAACTGCTCCCGGAAAAACACCGGGAGGGACCACGGCGGCCATCGTCGATAGCCGGCCCGTTGCGATTCATCCAACGCCAACCACGGCGTTCCCGTTTGATCATACAGAATCGCCCGGCTCGGATTGAGGGCCACCGGACGCCCGGCGTCATTGCGTACCCTCACCCGCAACACGGTGTAGAGATGGGACAACAGGTCGATCTCATGCGGGGTCAACGCGGGCGAGGCCGGCACGGCTTCCACCTGAACGTGCACGTTCGAGGGACCCGCCATGACCGCATCAGCCTCCGGGACGGGCTGCAACATCAAGACTGACGCGGCGCAACCGGCCAATAGCACCCCACACGAAAGACCAAGAAGAGCGCGGGCAACGAGACCCCGAGCCGCGCATGGTGTCAGAGGGGACATCGACGCGCCGATTATACTGAAGCGATCGGTCCCTGTCAAAAAATTCCGCCGTCTTGGTCCATCCTGCGGCATATGGTACAGTATCTGCCGTCATGACGTTGCGCATCGGAGCCGGCGATCAAAAAGGGCGTCTTCTTCGGGCGCCCGCGCGCGCCGTGACCCGTCCCACATCGGGACGTGTGCGCGGCGCGCTGTTCAATATCTTGGGTAACCGCGTGCTCAATGCCGTCTGGCTCGACCTCTATGCCGGCAGCGGGATCATCGGACTTGAAGCGTTGTGTCGGGGCGCCGCCTGGACCACCTTTGTCGAAGCGCACCCGGACGCGCGCCGCTGCATCACCCGGAATATTCAGACCCTCGGCGTCGCCGACCGCACGCAGATCTGGCCCGGCACCGTTGAGCGATTCCTGCGCGACAGGACCGCGTCGACGACCACACCCCGAAGCGCGCCGCCGCTCTTCGACGTGGTCTTTGCCGATCCCCCCTATCACACCGAGGGCGGCGCGATCCCGCTGAGCCAACTCTTGCCGTTGTGCCGCGACAGTGGTAAGATAGCGCCCCACGCGTGGCTGATCGTCGAGCATGCCGCCACAACAGCAATCCCGCCGGGAGGCGGGGAATGGTCGCGCACGCGGACGTATACCTATGGAGAGAGCGCGCTGACGGTCTATCAACCAACCCTTCCATGAAACGCATCGGCGCCTACCCCGGCACATTTGATCCGTTCACCAACGGCCATCTTGACCTGGTCAAGCGCAGCTTGTCACTCTTTGATCAGGTGATCATCGCCGTCGCCCCCAATCTGCAGAAGGGGCCGCTCTTTTCTCCGAAGGAACGGCTGGAGATGGTGGAGGAAGCGATTCGTCCGCTCCAGCATGTCACGGTCGAACTGTTCGATGGACTGCTGGTCGATTTTGCGCGGACACGCGGCGCCCAGGCCATCATCCGGGGACTCCGAGCGGTTTCGGATTTTGAATACGAACTCCAGATTGCCCTGATGAACCGACGCCTCGCCAGCCAGATCGAAACAATCTTCCTCATGCCGAGCGAGGAGTACACCTACCTGACATCGACGATCATCAAGACCGTCGCCAGCTATCACGGGGCCATCGATGCCTTCGTCCCGCCGGGCGTCGCGCAACGGCTCAAGCAGCGGTTCGGGGATGCGTCATGATCCTGGCCCGCCGCGTCGCGCAAATCCAGCCTTCCGCCACCCACGCCATCACCGCCAAGGCCAAGGCGCTGGCGGCCACGGGGGCGCAGATCATCGACTTCGGCGTGGGAGAACCCGACCTCGATACACCGCAAGAGGCCAAACAGGCCGGAATCAAAGCGATCCAAGAGGGATGGACCAAATATACGCCGCCGGCCGGATTGGACGAACTCAAACAGGCCGTGATCGAAAAATTCACTCGGGACCAGGGGCTGACCTATCAACCGAATCAGATTTTGATTTCCTGCGGGGCCAAGCACAGCTTGTACAATATCGCCCAGGCGCTCTTCGATGACGGCGATGAGGTCGTGCTCCCCGCCCCCTACTGGGTCTCCTATCCCGACCAGATCCGCCTGCAAGGGGCGACCCCGATCATCCTGCCCACCCAGGAGGCCAACGGCTTCTGCCCGACCCCCGACGACCTCGCCCGCGCACTGACGCCGCGAACCAAGGCCGTCATCCTCAACAGCCCCAACAATCCGACGGGCGCCGTCTATTCCAAACCGTTGTTGGAGGAGTTGGGGCGCGTCCTGCTCCATCATCCGTGCGTCATCGTCTCCGATGAGATTTACGAATGCTTCGTCTACAACGGGGCCGCCCATTGGAGTCTGGCCAGCCTTCATCCGGACTTGGCCGCCCGGACGATCATCGTCAACGGCGTGTCCAAATCACATGCCATGACCGGATGGCGGATCGGCTATGCGGCCGGCCCGGCCGCCATCATCGGAGCGATGAGCACCATCCAGAGTCAGAGCACGTCGAACCCCGCCTCGATCTCGCAGAAAGCGGCCATTGCCGCGTTGCGATCCGGCACCGCCTTCACGGCGGGGATGGTCAAAGAATTCGATCAACGGCGCCGCGTGATGACGGAAGGTGTCCAGCGGATTCCTGACCTGGTCTGCGCGCTTCCCGCGGGCGGCTTCTATCTTTTTCCCCGCGTCTCCTCCCTCTTTGGGCGAGTAACGCCCACCCGGCAGCCCCTGGCCAATTCGGCTGATGTGGCCAGCTATTTTTTGGAATCCGCCCACGTCGCCGTCGTGCCCGGCAGCGCCTTCGGCGCCGAGGGCTACCTGCGCTTTTCCTATGCCCTCCCCGCCGATCAGATCCGGACCGGCATCGACCGGCTCCGCCACGCCATCAGCGCGCTGCGCTGATAGTGAATCCCCATCGCCCATACACTATGCTACAATAACGACATGCCACTCTATGAATATCAATGCCGGCAATGCAGCGACCGGTTTGAGCTCATCCAAAAATTCAGCGATGCGCCGCTGGACCGATGCGGCAAATGCGGGGGAGCGCTTCAGAAACTGCTGTCGGCGGCGGGATTACAGTTCAAAGGCAGCGGCTTTTATATCACCGATTACGCGCGCAAGGGAACAGGCGACAAGGAAAAATCTGGCGAGCGCAAACCGGAAGGAACACCCGCCAAATCGGACGGCGCATCGACACCGCCATCCGGTGGTTCCGCATCCCCTACCCCAGCGTCCACCACCACATCCAGTCCCACACCTTCGCCCACATCTTCAAAGGACTCCTCCAACAAGTCCTAGTTCATCCCACGGCTAGTTCTTCGTGCAATTCTGCCGTTGGATAATGTCGCAGACCTCCCGCAATTGCCCGACCGTGACCTTCCCCTCGCGAATCAGCGTCGGCGGTTCGGTCGTGACATCCAGCACCGTTGAGGGAAGCCCGCCGGCCGTCGGACCGCCATCCAGAATCAGGTCCACCTCGTCGCCGAGCGACACCTTCACCGCCTCGGCGGTTGTCGGTGGGATCGCCCCCGATCGGTTCGCGCTGGTCGCGGTGACCGGCGCTCCCACCGCCGCAGCAAGGAACGACAACAATGGAAGCCCCGGCTGACGCACACCGAGCCGACCGCTCCCTCCGGTCAATGCCGGCGACACCGTGGAGCGCGCCGTGAACACCAGGGTCAACGACCCCGGCCAGAAACATTCGATCAATCGTTCAGCCACGGGCGGCACTGATTCGACCACGTCGCCAAGTTGTCGCCGGTCGGCGACGATGACCAGGATGGGGGAATCGGACGGGCGGCGCTTGACGGCCACCAATCGCCGGACAGCTTCCGGCAAACGGGCGAGCGCGCCCAATCCATAGAAACTTTCCGTCGGGAACGCGATCAGCCCACCCCGCCGCAGCCGCTCCGCCGCCTCCGCCACCACGGCCGGGTCCGGCCGAAGGGGATCAGCGCGAAGAACGACGGCCACTCGCGGGGATCCGCCTGAGGCGAACTCGGGGTGAATCACGTGTGGCCATCCCTCCCGGCCGGACCCGCTGCGCATGACGAACCGCGTGATGCTGCTCGACCACCTGCTGCGCCAGGGTCCGCTTGTAGTGTGTCAGCCGGCGGGCGATCTCGGGATGGCGGGTCGCCAAACACTGCGCCGCAAAGACGGCGGCATTTTTCGCCCCCGCTTTTCCGATCGCCATCGCGGCGACCGGCACGCCACCGGGCATTTGCACAATGGACAGCAGCGCGTCCAATCCATGCAACGATGACGAATCGACCGGAACACCGATGACGGGCCGGATGGTCTCGGCCGCAATCACCCCGGGCAGATGCGCCGCCCCGCCCGCCCCGGCGATGAAGAGTTCGACCCCTTTGGCTTCGGCGGCACGGATCTGTTGGCGCGTGCGCTGCGGAGAACGATGGGCCGAGGCGATCACCAGCTCATACGGAATCCCGAAGGTGCGAAGCCCGTTGAGTGTCTCCTCCATGATTCCAAGATCAGACTGACTGCCCAGAACGATCGTCACGAGCGGTCTTCCCTTCTGCATCACGAATGGCCTCCTGTTATTCCGCTCGCAGCCGGTGTACGCAGCGCCTTCACGCCAATATCCCGCCGGTAGTGCTTCCCCTCGAACTGAATCAGCGCCGCCGCGCGATAGGCTTCGTCCAGCGCGGCCGGCAACGTGGTCCCACGAGCCGCCACCCCCAGCACCCGGCCGCCATCGGTGACCAACCGGCCGTCTCGAATCGCCGTGCCCGCATGAAAGACCATCACACCGGGCAATGCGGCCGCTTCGTCGATGCCGCGAATGGGCCGCCCGGTCACCGGCGCCTCCGGATAGCCCTCCGACGCCATGACGATGCACGCCGCGCTCTCCTCACGCCACGCCACATCCGCGGGCGACAACCGGCCATGCGCGACCGCCTCACACACCTGCACGAAGTCGCTCTTCAACAACGGCAGCACGGCTTGTGTTTCCGGGTCACCGAACCGGCAATTAAATTCGAGCACATAGGGATCCCCCCCGCAGACCATCAGCCCGGCATAGAGGAGCCCCTGATAGGAAACCCCCTCGGCGAGCAATTGTGCGATCAGCGGACGAAAGACGGTCGCCTCGATCCTCGCCAGCAACGCCGGGCTCACCGCGGGGACCGGCGCATACGCCCCCATCCCGCCCGTGTTGGGTCCCTGGTCGCCGTCCGCCACCCGTTTATGATCCTGCGACGGCAGCAGCGGCACGATCGTCCGGCCGTCGGTCACGGCCATACAGGTGATTTCGTCGCCGGAGAGAAACTGTTCGATCAGCAGCCGGCTCCCCGCCTCGCCGAGTCGTTTCGCCGTCATGAACTGCTCGACCGTCTCGACCGCTTCGCGGTGCGACGACGCAATCACGACCCCCTTGCCCTGCGCCAATCCGTCGGCTTTGATGACGATCGGCAACGGCTGCTGCGTCAGATAGTCCACGGCCCGTCGCGCATCCTCAAAGAACATCGCCGCCGGCGTGGGAATCTTGGCCCGTTCCATCACGGTTTTGGCGTAGTGCTTGCTCCCCTCGATCCGGGCGGCGGCCGCCGACGGACCGAAGACGGCGCGGCCGGCGGCTCGCAGACGATCCGCCAACCCGAGCACGAGCGGTCGTTCCGGTCCGATCACAGTCAGATCGATCCGCTCGGTTTCCACAAACCGCACCAACCCGTCCAGATCGTCCGCCGCGATCGGCACGCAACGGGCCAGTTCCCCGATGCCGGGATTTCCCGGGGCGGCAAAGATGACCGGCCGTCGGGGGCTCCGGGCCAGCGCCCAGACCAGCGCATGCTCCCGACCACCGCCGCCGATGACAAGAATCTTCATTTCTCCGCTCCTGCTTCGCACTCGCTCAAGTCAGGGGGAGCGATGCTCACGCTCCCCCTGACAACCCCCATCGCCCATACGCCGCGTACCTCCGATGAGGGGCTCGGGGGGACCTGCCGGCAGGCAGGGAGCCGGATTCTTCCCCCGATCTAATCAATGCCGGAAGTGGCGCATCCCGGAAAAGATCATCGCCACCCCGTGTTCATCCGCCGCCGCGATCACCTCGTCGTCACGAATCGAACCGCCGGGCTGGATGACCGCCGTCACCCCATGTTTCACCGCTTCATCAAGTCCGTCCCGAAAGGGGAAAAACGCGTCCGAGGCCATCACCGTCCCTTTGAGCGGGAATTGGGCTTTCATCGCGCCGAGCCGTACCGAATCCACCCGGCTCATCTGCCCGGCCCCGATGCCGATCGTCTGTCCGTCGCGTGCCCCGCCTCTCGCATAGACGATCGCATTCGATTTCACATGCTTGGCCACGATCCAGGCAAACGCGAGCGCCTCATACTCCTCCGGCGTGGGCCGTCGACGCGTGGCCACGCGCAGTGTGGTCAGGTCCTCCAACCGGCCCAGATCCCGCTCCTGCAGGAGCAGCCCGCCGACGATGCGCTTGCAATCGAGCCACGAGGGCGTCGCGCCGGTGAGCGGGCCGACGGCCAGGAGACGCAATCCCGTTTTCGCTTTCAACACGGCGAGGGCCTCCGGGGAAAAATCGGGTGCGATCACCACTTCGACAAACGTCGAGGCCAGCTCCCGGGCCGTCTCCAGATCGACCGCCTCATTGCAGGCGATCACCCCGCCGAACGCGGAGACCGGATCGGTCGCACGAGCCTTGCGATAACTCTCGACCAACTGGTCGTCCATCGCCACCCCGCAGGGGTTGTTATGTTTGACGATGACGGTCGCGGTCAGGGAAAACTCCTTGACCAGCTCCAGCGCGGCGTTGGCGTCCAATAAATTATTGAAGGAGAGCTCTTTCCCCTGCAGTTGCCGGGCCCGAGCCACCGACGGCTCGGTGACCCCGAACTCCCGGTAGAAGGCGGCCAGCTGGTGAGGATTTTCGCCGTAACGAAGGTTCTGCACTTTTTCAAACTGCAGGTGGAGCGTATGAGGAAAGCGCGGCGACTCTGTGCCATCGAACTGGGCGAAGTATTGCGCAATCACGCTGTCGTACCGCGCCGTATGGGCAAAGGCCTTGCGCGCGAGTCGACGGCGTGTCTCGAGTCCCAACGCCCCGGACGTCCGGGTCAGCTCTTCGGTCACCGCGGCATAATCCGCCGGGTCGACCACCACCGCCACATCGTGGTGGTTTTTGGCCGCCGACCGGAGCATCGACGGCCCGCCGATGTCGATCTGCTCGATCGCGTCCTCCGGCGTGCATCCCGGCCGGGTGATCGTCTCCTCAAACGGATAGAGATTCACCACCACCAGATCGATCGGCGCAATCCCCTGCTCCGCCATCTGCCGCTGATGCGACGGATCGTCCCGCCGGGCCAGCAGCCCGCCGTGAATCTTCGGATGGAGCGTCTTCACCCGCCCGTCGAACAACTCGGGAAATCCCGTCACCTCGGCCACATCACGAACCGGCAACCCTTCCCCCCGCAACAGATTCGCCGTGCCACCGGTCGAGATCAATTCGATCCCGAATGACGTCAACGTGCGCGCGAAGGCGGCCAATCCCTCTTTCTTTGACACGCTGAGCAAGGCCCGTCGGATCGTCCGTTTCCCCTCTTCCCTGTTCCCGTTCATCTGCGCTCCCTGTTGATCCGCTCATGCCGATGAATCGGCACTCGCTCAAGTCAGGGGAAGATGCTCATCTCCCCCTGACAACCCTCATCGCCATACGCATTTATCGACTACGTAAGCCTCTTAATCCTTATCCCGCCTTTTTTAATCCTTCATCCGCTTTTTCTCTACTACCCCTTAATCCTCTTTTGCCCCTCTAATCCTTCATCCGTTTGTTCCCCGACTGGCCCGGTCCGAACAGCCACTTCAAGCTTTTTTTGAACGCATCCCGTATCGCGTGGGCCGGCCGTTCCAACGGCAACCCCTCGTCGAGACCGCGCCGCTCCGCCTCGGTCAACAACTCCGGCGCATAGCGCCGCTTCAGCTTGGCCACACCCAACCAATCATCCTGCTCAAACACCCCATACAACCAGCGCTGCAGCGGATTCCACCAGCCGCCCCGGCTAAAGCCCGTCGAAAAGTCGATCAGATGGGGATGGCCCGTCTCGCTCACCATGATATTCTTGCTGTTGCGCAGATCGGCCACGACCACCCCTCGCGCATGGACGGCCATCACGATCTTCTGGAGCTCTTCAAAGAAGGCGGCCGACAGCTCTCCCTTTTGAAATCGATCCGCATTGCGACCGGGGATCAACTCCACCGCCAACGCATACCGATCAATCTGTCCGCCAAAAGCCGGAATCCCCGGCACGCCCGCCAGCCGACGGTAGTTTTTGGCTTCCCGCCAGGTGGCCAGCATCCCCAGCCCCCATCGATAGAGCCGGGGTCTCGCCCGATAATCCTTCACCACGAACCGGCGGCCGTGATGGTCGATCACGGTTAGATCGGGTTGCCAGTAGCGGCCGGGGCGGAGGCGTTCAACCGTGTGGCGCTCGAGATCGGCCCGCGTCACGGGGCCAGCGCCCACCACCGCACTCCCACCAGCACCACGGCCACCAGAATTCCCACGGCCATCCCATCTTCACTGTTGTCGGCGACGAAGAACCACCGCCAGCGCGCCGCTCCCCGATGCGCGTAGGGCCGAAGCCTCGGCAGATAATCCGGCACCGCCTGGTCATACTCCGTCCATGTCCGGCCGAATCGTTCCCGCAGGCGATCGCTCTCCCGCCGCTTCTTATACGGAGCATAATAGATCACGAAGACCACAACGCCGACCACCAGGAGCCAGTAGACCTGCGTCATCACACCGAAACCCGCCATGATGAGCAATGACCCGAGGTACAACGGATTCTTCACATGGGCATACGGGCCGGTCGTCGTCACCTGCGCATTCTTTTGCAAATGACCGGCGGCCCACAGCCGGATCGATTCGCCGATGCCGATGATCACCGTGCCCGCCACGAATGACACAATCGACGGATGGGAGAACCAGACCAGGACGCCGAACGCCGCGTAGACCGCCAGCGTTCTCCAGGTGATTCGCCGCTGCCATCGATGCCACAGCCGTTTTTTCTCGTGTCCCATCTCCGCGCGCCGCTCCAACGCCCGCCCCACCGGCAGGCAGGCGGAGTATAACAAAATGAAACAGAAAAACAAGCGCCCCGCGTTCTCCCATTGCCCCGCCGTCGAAAGACGCCTATAATACAGAACAGACATGGCCGATCACCACCGCCTCTCCTCGACCCCGCACCATGTGCCGGGGCAGCCCACGAGCCAAAACCGCCGGCGGTTCGGCGTGGTGCTGGCCATTACCCTCACCTTCCTGATCATCGAGGTCATCGGCGGCTGGCTCACCGGCAGTCTGGCGCTCCTGGCCGACGCCGGCCACTTGCTGGGAGATGCCGGGGCGCTGACCCTCGCGATGGTCGCCATGCGCGTGATGGAGCGGCCGGCGACGCCCACGAAAACCTACGGCTATCATCGGGCCGAAATCCTCGCGGCGCTCTTCAACGGCCTTGCACTCTGGCTGATCGCCGGACTCATCTGGCACGAGGCCTATCGGCGGCTGCTCCAGCCGCCCCCGGTCCAGAGCGCCGGTCTGATGGCCGTCGCCGCGGTGGGGCTCGCCGCCAATCTCGTGAGTTATCTGCTCCTCTCTCCCCTCGGCCGGCAGAGCCTCAACACCCGCGCCGCCCTGCTGCATCTCATCGGCGACATCCTCGGATCGGTCGGCGCGTTGCTCGCCGGACTCCTCATCTGGTTGACCGGATGGGCGCCGGCCGATCCCCTCGTGAGCATCGTGATCGGCGGATTGATCATGGTCACCAGCTGGGGCGTGGTCAAGGAATCGATCGATGTGTTGATGGAAGGCACGCCGAAAGACGTTGACCTCGCCGAGATCATGGCCGCGCTGGCGACGGTTCGCGGACTTGACGCGGTGCACGATCTGCATGTCTGGTGCCTGCGCTCCGGCGTCCATGCGCTGACCGTCCACGGAGAGATCGAGGAGGGAAGCGACGATACCGCGATCCTGGCCGAGATGACGCGGCTCCTTGGCGAACGGTTCAACCTGCACCACACCACGATCCAGTTCGACCGCCGGACGGCCCCCGCCCTCGTCCAAATCAACCAGATCAACATCAAACGATAGGGGCGGCGCCCGCATAGTGTACGGCGATGGGGATTCAAGGGGAGCTGCGCAGCTCCCCTTGACTTAAATAACCGCGACGCGCTTGACCTTTGATCGGCGAGCCCGCTACAATGGGGCCGGATTGATGCCACCGCCGACGCCGTTATGAGCACGACACCGTTTGTTCACCTGCACGTCCACAGTCAGTACAGCTTGCTGGATGGGGCGAACCAGATCGAGCAGCTCGTGGCGCAGGCCCGTGCCCACCAGATGAACGCGCTCGCGCTCACCGACCACGGCAATCTGTTCGGCGCGATCCAGTTCTACCAGCAGGCGACCAAGGCGGGGATCAAACCGATCATCGGCGTGGAAGCCTACATCGCGCCGCGCTCCCGGCTCGATCGGGAGAATTACGGCGTGCATCACGGTTCGTATCATCTCATCCTCCTGGCCACCGATTACACCGGCTATAAAAATCTGCTCAAGCTGGTCAGCGCCGCCCATCTGGAGGGCTTCTACTACCGGCCCAGAATCGATAAAGAACTGCTGGCGGCCCACGCCCAGGGCCTGATTGGATTGAGCGCCTGTTTACGCGGCGAGGTACCCAGTCTCCTGGCCGATGGGAAAGAGGCCGACGCCGACGCCACCGCCAAACAATATGAAGAGATCTTCGGTCGCGGTCGCTTTTACCTGGAGGTCCAGGCCAACGGGCTCGACGCCCAGGCGCGGCTGAACCGCGACTTGCTGGCCATGAGCCGGCGCACGGGCCTGCAGGTGGTGGCGACGAACGACTGCCACTACCTTCACCAGCACGATCACCGCGCGCATGACATCCTGCTCTGCCTGCAGACCGGCAAAACGGTCAACATGACCGATCGCATGCGGTTTCAGACCACCGAACTCTATTTCAAAACCGCCCAGGAGATGCTCACGACCTTCGGCGAATTGCCCTCGGCGCTGTCGATCACGCAGGAGATCGCCGACCGTTGCGACATCCGGTTGCCGCTCAACGAACTCCACCTCCCCGACTACGACGTCCCCCCCGGCTTCAGCAAAGAAGGCTATCTGGAAGAACTCTCGACCCAGGGACTCAACGAACGGCTCAAACACCGGCAAACGACCCAGATCCCGGAACATCGCTACCGGGAACGGCTTCGTGAAGAGATTGCCATGATCACCGCCATGGGGTACGCCGGCTACTTCCTGATCGTCTGGGATATCATCCGGTTCGCGCGGTCCCGAGACATTCCCGTCGGCCCCGGCCGTGGCTCGGCGGCCGGCAGCCTCGTCGCCTATGCCCTCCAGATCACCGATCTGGACCCGCTGGCCTACGACCTGCTGTTCGAGCGATTCCTCAATCCCGAGCGGGTCACCCAGCCGGATATCGATCTGGATTTTTGCATGGATCGGCGCGGCGAGGTCATCAATTACGTCACGGAGAAATACGGCGACGACCATGTCTGCCAGATCATCACCTTCGGGACGATGATGGCCAAAGCGGCCATCCGGGACGTCGGCCGCGTTCTCGAAGTGCCCTACGGCGACGTGGACAAGGTCGCCAAACTCATCCCCGCCACGCTGAACATCACGCTGGAGGAAGCGCTCAAGGCGGAACCGCGCCTGGGCGAAGCCGCGGCGGCGTCACCGAAAATCAAAGAGGTGCTCGAACTGGCCATGGCGCTTGAGGGGCAGGTCCGCCATGCCTCGACCCACGCGGCCGGCGTCGTGATCTCGCGCGAACCCCTCACTGAACACGTGCCGCTCTATCGCGGGAGCAACGGCGAAGTCGTCACCCAATACGCCAAGGACGACCTCGAAAAAATCGGGCTGGTTAAATTCGATTTCCTCGGATTGCGCACCCTCACCGTGCTACACCACGCCACGCGGCTGATCAACCGGCAGCGCCCGGCCGACACCCCGCTCGTGCTGCCGGCGCTCCAGACGGACGACCCCGCCGTCTACCGCGCGTTGTCGACCGGCGACACGACCGCGATCTTCCAGCTGGAAAGCCGGGGCATGCGCGACCTCTTGATCAAGATGGGGCCGGAGCGGTTTGAGGATCTCATCGCCATTCTCGCGCTCTATCGGCCGGGGCCGATCGGCAGCGGCATGGTTGATGATTTCATCAAGCGGAAGCGGGGCAAGACGCGCATGACGTATGAGGTGCCCC
>JBGPUQ010000006.1:0-16423 GCA_041491185.1 Nitrospiria bacterium
CCATCGCGTGACGGTCGTCTTCGATGGGGGACGGGCCGGGTGGTCGAGCGAGCAGGAAGAGCGGATCGACGGGATTCGAGTCATCTATTCACGGGAGGGTGAGCCGGCGGACGACGTGATCGCCCGCCTCGCCGAAGCCGAGGGCGCGGCGGTTGTGGTCGTCTCCTCGGATCGGGCCGTTCAATCGGCGGTCCGCGCGGCCGACGGTGTGGCGCTCTCCTGCGGCGAATTCGAGCGGAAACTGGCGGAGGTCGGCCCGGCGGATGAGACGCGGTCCGTTGAGTCTGATGGCAAAGAGGCCGGAGACGCCGTCGGATGGACGAAGCGGACGGACAAGCGGGGCAATCCCTTCCGGCGGTCGAAGAGTGATCGCCGCAAGGCGACGAAGCTTAAAAAACTCTAGTGTTTTTTGGCGTGCGTGGTGCCGTTTCCCTTCGAACTCCCGTTGGTGTGACGCTCAAGCTCGAGCGTCGTGTTGCCGATGTGGATGCGGTCTTTGGGTTTGAGCAGGTCCTGCCGGACGAGAAAACCGTTCAGCACGGTGCCGTTGGCGCTGCGGAGATCCTTGATCACGAGGGTCTCCCCGTAGGCTTCGATGACGCAGTGCTCTCTGGAGACCTCGACATCCTTTAATTGAACATCGCTCTGCACGCCGCGTCCGATGACGATCTTCGGGGTCGTCATCACAAACCGTTTTCCCATCTCGTCGCCTTCGACGATGACCAGTTCAAAGGGCTGACCGGCGGGGAGCGACGGCGTCTTGCCGTTCATCGCCTGACGGAGGGCGGTGTCGGGGTCCGGTTTCGTCTCGGCATCCGGCGGGAAGAGCATCGTCCGATTGGCGTAATCGGCCTTGCCCGCGGCGCCGGCCTTCTTGGCCGATGACGGGCTCGGATGGTTCGATTGGAGGCGATCTGCCTCGCGCCGGCCCGTGCCGGTCGGGTGATTGACGTGTTCGCAGTAGGGACAGGCGCCGCTCTCCTCATTATTCTGGGTCGGGAGGTCAAACGAGGTTCGGCAGTTTTCACAACGAATCTGCATCGGTTACTCCTTTTCTGGCCCGGTGATCGGGGTTTCTTGGGGGGGTTCTGAGATGGTATTCTGGGCCTGCGGCGCCGCGCGAAAGCTGCGAATGAGGGCGCGCGTGTCATCGGCCCAGGGAGCCGTCGGTTCAATTGTCAGCGCGGTCTGCAATTCTTCGATTGCCAGCGAGCGGATGTGTTTTTCCGCGTACAACAATCCCAAATCATGATGGAGCGTGGCGTTCTCCGGAAATCGCTGAAGCCCTTCCGTCAGGACCGCGATCGCGGCATCGGAATTTTTCTTCTCGCGAAGCACCATGGCGAGCAGGTGATACCCCTGCGTCGCTTGCGGGTTGATCGCCAGTGCGGATCGCAGATTTTGTTCGGCCCCGTCGAGATCGCCGGCCTGATAGGCTCGACGCGCTTCGGCAGAGAGTTCCTGCAGTTCCGGCCGCCGCATCGGCATGGGGCGGCCTCGTCGGCCGGGCGAGTTCGCGTCCAACCATCGCGCGCGCTCTGTGGGCCGGTCACCGACCGACGCGGCGGGGAGCGTATCGGCCGTCGGTGGCTGGGGCGGATGATTCATGGCGCCGGCGGGCGGGGAGACGCTCGATTCATCGCTGACGCTCTTGCGCGCGGCGGCCGGGGTCGACGCGGCGGGTGGAGGGATCACGCGGGCGACCACCCGGTCGGCTTCCCGGCGCAGCCGTTCCTTGACCTGTCGCGGCAGATTCGACGGCACAAGATCGGGTCGCCACAGGGCCGCCATCAAGGCGCCCCAGCAGGCGACGACGATGAGGATCAGCACCGCTTTGATGATCGGGTGACGGGTCGGTTGCCGGACGGTCGTCTTGAGCGTGTAGGGCGCATAGGCCGCGGCGGTGGGGTGGGATGACGACGTCTGTCCCGGCGCCGGCGGCGGCTTGATCCTGGTCGACTGCTCCGATTCGAAGGCGTCCGTCACCGGAGCGCTGATGGTGGCGATGCGTTGGAGCCGCATCGTATCATCCGTGATCTCCTGCTCAAAAAGCGCGTGCATGTGATTGGCCAGCGAGAGGCTGCTGAAGGCGTAGCCCATCGAGACGATCAACCGCTCGATGGCGATTTCCATTTCGGAGGCGAATTGAAACCGCTCGGCCGGTTCCTTGGTGAGGGCCGTCATGACCAGTTCGTCCACTTCAGGAGGCAGGTCGGGATTGATCTTCGACGGCGGGGTGATCTGCGCCTGCCGCACCTGCTCGATAATGGCGAATTCGTTGTCGCCGGTGAAGAGGCGTTGGCCGGTGACCAGTTCATGGAGGACGATGCCGAGCGAGAAGATGTCGGAGCGGTGATCGAGCGGCTTGCCGGTGGCCTGTTCCGGGGACATGTAGGCCAGCTTGCCTTTGAGCGTGCCCGTGCGGGTTTCGCTCGTCTGCGTCGCGGCCTTGGCGATCCCGAAATCGACCAGCTTGATTTCACCCTCGTAGGAGAGCAGCACATTCTGCGGGCTGACATCCCGGTGGACCAGATGCAACTCCCGTCCCTGCAGATCCTTTTTCCGGTGCGCATAATCCAGCGCGTTGCAGAGGCGGCTGATGATCAACAACGCGTGGCCGACCGGCAGCGGGAGCGAGCGCTGCTGACTCTTCTGCGCCACGCTGCGCAGATCCTTTCCCATGATGTATTCCATGGCGATGTAATAGAATCCCTCCGTCGTGCCGAGGTCGAAAATCTGGGCGATGTTTTGATGGGAGAGCAGCGCCGCCAGCTTCGCTTCGTTGATGAACATGCTGACGAATTCGGGATCGCGGGTGAGCGTGGGAAGAATGCGCTTGATGGCGACGGCCTTTTCGAAGCCCTTGAGGCCGGTCTGCTTGGCCAGAAACAGTTCGGCCATTCCGCCGGACGCAATCCGGTCCAGGAGGAGATATTTCCCAAATTGAATGGGCGCGATGTTCTGCTGTACGGGCACGAGAGTTTCACGTCCTCAGTGACAAAAAGTTCACCGGAACCACTTGTGTAAACTATAGCTGTGATTGGGAAAACCGTCAAAATCCGAAGGCTCCCCGAAGAGGGGGGGCGGTGAGCGTCGGATCCAGATGGATCAGGGTCAGGATAAGTGGAACAGTGTGGCGGTATTCTGGCGGGTTGCAAACCGTATCTGGTCAAGCGTGGCTGAAGGTGTGAGCGTCGCGATCTCTTCTGCAATTCGGGCGACGAACGCCGGTTCGTTGCGCTTGCCCCGATAAGGCGTCGGGGTGAGGAAGGGGCAGTCGGTCTCGATCATCAGATGTTCCAGTGGAATCTCTTTGGCGACGTCGCGGAGCGGCCCGGCGTTGGCAAACGTGATGATCCCTGAAAACGAGATGTACAATCCCATTCCGATCGCCCGCTGGGCCATATCGAGGTCGCCGGTAAAACAGTGCAAGACCCCGGTGATCCCCGGCACCTCCTGTAACACGTTCAGTGTCTCCTCTTTTGCCTCCCGGCTGTGGATGACCACGGGCAGGCGCAGCGTCTTCGCCAGGTGCAGTTGCTCGCGAAACGCCGTCAACTGCGTGTCACGGGGCGCATGGTTGTAGTAAAAATCCAGTCCGGTTTCGCCGATGGCGACCACTTTGGGGTGGCGGGCCAATTGCGCCAGTTCCGCCATGACGTCGGGCGTCAGCGTGGCGGCATCGTGCGGGTGGATGCCGACCGTCGCATGGATTGTGGGATGGCGACCGGCCAATTCGACGGCCGCCCGGCTGGAGTCCAGATCGGTGCCGACCGTGATGATCGTTGCCACGCCGGCGTCGCGGGCCCGGGCCAGGACCTCCTCCAGATCGGCGGTATATTGTTCGAATTGCAGATGCGCGTGGCTATCGATGATCGGTGGAAGCGGCATGAGTCGGCGGCTAGGGTGGATGGGGTGGAGTCTCTGCAGGGGATGGCGGGTTTTCCGGAAGGTTGAGCGGCGGTCGATTGGACAAGGGGCGCGCCACGAGTCGAAACCGGATCTTCAGATGGTTGTCAACGTTGATGAAAAGGAATGATGGCGGCGTGAGCCCGATGTCGGTGAAGGTCAGCGGAAACTGACCGGTGACGACGAGCCGGTCGGCCTGGACGCTGACCGTCACCGGCAGCCGGAGCGGGTGCGTGACGTCGCGCACGCGAAGCTGGCCGGTGATGAGCAGCCTGACGGTGTGGTCTTCCCTCGGCGGCCCGTCGATTTTGGCCTGATCCAGGATGAAACGGATCTCCGGGTAGCGGGTGACTTCCAGCATCGCCCGCATGTTTCGATCCCGCATGGTGTTGCCGGTGGTGAGGTTCGCCGCTTTGACCATGATGGAGCCGCTGCCGGTGGTGTCGAGCGCGGTGGGAATGCCCTCGACCGTGCCGTCGATGGTGCGGCTGCTCCCCGTAAAGTTGTGCAACGTGGCGTGGGCATCAAAGGCGACCTCGCTTTCCTCCGGCACGACGACCAGGTGCACGGTATCACCCCATTCCAGCAGCAGCGGCAGCGAAAAGGGCGTCGGCGGTTGAAGCCCCTGGGCGACAGCCGAGGCTTGAGAGAGCCAGGCGCACGCGCTCCACAGGAGGAACACTCGATACCATCGGGTGTGTGTCATCGCCGCACCGGGTCGCTGTTCATGGGGGGTCATCCTAACGTGATGCCCGGCGGATTTGCAAACGGCGGATCACCGGTCGGCCGTTGATCGTCAGGGCGGCGTTTTTTTGACTTCCTTCCTTCGACGGTGGTACGATGCCGGTGACGGCCGACGGCGTCTCGTACGAGGGCGAAAGGGGAGGGGATGCGCTGGATTCTGGAACAACCGGATCGAGCCTGCGTTGAGCAATTGCAACGCGAGGACCACCTCTCGCCGCTGTTTGCCGTGTTGCTGGCCAATCGGGGCGTGACCACGCCGGCCGACGCCCACCGGTATCTGTCGCCCTCTCCCGCCGATCTGTTCGATCCGCTGCTGCTGCCCGATGTCGGCGTCGCGGCCGAGCGGCTTCACCGGGCGGTCCGCCAGGGCGAACGGGTGATGCTCTTCGGCGATTACGATGTCGACGGCATCAGCGCGATCTCGATCTATCAGGAACTCTGCACCGCGTTGGGACTGACTCCCGTGGTCCGGCTGCCGCAGCGATTATCCGAAGGCTATGGACTGAGCCGGACGGTGATCATGGAGGCCAAAACGGCCGGCATCTCGCTGCTCATCACGGCCGATTGCGGGACGACCGCGATCGAGGAAATCGCGCTGGCCCGCGCCGAAGGCATCGATGTGATCGTGACCGATCATCACCAGGTGCCCCGTGAACTGCCGGCGGCGGTGGCCACGATCAATCCCTGGCGGGCCGATTCGGTCTATCCCTTTCGCGGTCTCTGTTCGGCCGGGCTGGCGTGGAAAGTGGCGTCGGCCGTGGCGCTTCAGCCGTGGGGGCGGATGATCGAGCCGCTCCTGGAGGAATGGACCGATCTGGCCGCGCTCGGGACGGTCGCCGACGTGATGCCGTTGCGGGGGGAAAACCGCTATCTGGTGGCGGCGGGCTTGCGCCGGTTGTCGGCAGGCCGGCGGGTCGGCGTGCGCGCGCTCAAGCGGGTGGCGGGGATCGAGGGGAAACCGGTCGGCGTCGGCGCCATCGGTTTTGTCCTGGCGCCCCGGTTGAATGCAGCCGGCCGCCTGGGGGATGCGCGATCCGGCGTGGAATTACTGACGACCACCGACGAGGCCGAGGCGGCGCGACTGGCCGACCACCATCAACGGGAAAATCTGGCGCGCCGCCAGATCGAAGAGAGCGTACTGCAGGCCGCGCTGGCGGCTGTTGACGCGCAGGCCGGCCGGGATGAGGCCCCCGCGCTCGTGGTCGCGGGGCGCGGCTGGCACCCCGGCGTGATCGGGATTATCGCCGCCCGCCTGGTCGATCGCCACTACCGGCCGGCGGTCGTGATCGCGATCGATGAGGCGACGGGCATCGGGAAAGGATCGGGACGGACCATCCCCGGGGTCGATCTCTATGAGGCGTTGTCGCACTGCGCGCCGCAACTCATCCAGTTCGGCGGCCATCGGATGGCGGCCGGTCTGACGATTCGGGCCGAGCAGGTCGACGCCTTCCGAACGGCGTTGGCGGTCGCCGTCTCGCGGCAGGTGGAAGCGACGACCTTTGAACCCGCGCTGACCATCGATGCCGAAATCAATCTGGCCGATTGCACCTGGGCGTTGATCGAAGAGATCAACCGCATGGCGCCGTTCGGGCCGGGCAATCGCGAGCCGGTGTTCGTGACCCGGGCCGCGCTCCCCTCGGAGATCCGGCGACTCAATGGCAATCACCTCCGCTTCGTGCTGCGTCACGACATGGTCACGGCCTCGGCGATCGCCTTCGGTCAGGGGGATCGCCTCGATGAATTGGCGCGGCGATCCGGCGATCCCGGCGTCCCGGTCGGTTCGGACGGGGAACGGCGCCTGATCGATGTCGTCTTTACGCTGAAGGAAGACCGGTGGCAGGGAGAGCGGCGGCTGCAGCTCCACGTCAAGGATTTTGCGCCGACGGCGCAACCGGTACTCGCCCGCCTGGACCTCGGTCAACCGCTGGGAGTCTGAGGCGATGAGTCCGCTGGCGACATTCGAGGAGATTATTCACCACGTCGTGACCTACAATCCCCAGGCGGATACGCAACTGCTTCGAAAAGCCTATGAGGTCTCCGCCGAGGCGCACGCGGGACAGCTCCGGGAATCGGGCGAGCCTTATGTGAAGCATCCATTGGAGGTGGCCCAGATCCTCACCCGCCTCAAGCTCGACGTGCCGTCGATCGCCGCCGGCCTGCTCCACGATACGGTGGAGGATACCGGCTACACGCAGGATCGCATCGCCCGCGATTTTACCGAAGAGATCGCGCGGTTGGTCGACGGCGTGACCAAGATCAGCAAAATCCCGTTTCGCAGCCAGGAGGAGAAACAGGCGGAAAATTTCCGCAAGATGATTCTCTTCATGGCCGATGATATCCGGGTGGTGCTGATCAAATTGGCCGACCGGTTGCACAACATGCGGACGCTGGAGCACCTGCCCGAAGCAAAACGCCGGCGCATCGCGCAGGAGACGCTCGATATCTACGCCCCGCTGGCCAACCGGCTCGGGATCGGCTGGATGAAAAGTGAGCTGGAGGATCTCTGTTTTCGCTACCTGCAGCCGGATGTCTATGCCGAGCTGTCCAAACAGGTGGCCAAAAAGCAGGAGGAGCGAGAAAAGTCGCTTGCCGAGTTGATCGACATGGTTCAGCGCAACCTGGTGTTGTACGGCTTTCCCGCCGAGGTCACGGGCCGCGCCAAGCACCTCCACAGCATCAATCAGAAGATGCAGCGCCAGGGCATCTCGTTCGACGAGGTGTATGATCTGGCCGCGGTGCGGATCATCACCGATACCAAGATGAACTGCTACGGCATCCTCGGCATGGTCCACTCGCTCTGGCGACCCGTGCCGGGCCGGTTCAAGGATTACATCGGCGTGCCCAAGTCCAATCTCTATCAATCGTTGCACACGACGATCGTCGGGCCGCGCGGGGAGCATGTGGAGTTTCAGATCCGGACGGAAGAGATGCACCGGGTCTCCGAAGAAGGCATTGCGGCGCACTGGAAATATAAGGAGCAGGGCCGGATCGACGACCGGGACGATCGGCTTTTTGCCTGGCTGCGCCAATTGGTCGAATGGCAGCAGGACCTTGCCGACAGTCGCCAGTTCCTTGACTCGGTGAAGATGGATCTGTTCGGCGATGTGATTTATGTCTTCACGCCGAAAGGGGAGGTCCGGGAGTTGCCGATGGGCAGCTCTCCCATCGACTTTGCCTACGCCATCCACACCGAAGTTGGCCACCATTGCACGGGCGCGAAAGTCAACGGCAAGCTGGTGCCGCTGCGCCATCAGCTCAAGAGCGGCGACACCATCGAGATTCTGACCTCTCCGACCCAGACGCCGACGAAGGATTGGCTGAAGCTGGTCCGCACGCCGCGGGCCAAGACGCGCATCAAACACTGGATCAAGTCCGAAGAGCAGCGCCAGAGCCTGGACATCGGCCGCCAGTTGCTGGAACGGGAGTTGCGCCGCCGCCATCTCAGTCCGGCCGAGGTCTTCAAGTCCGGCGATCTCGACACGCAGGTGAAGGAGATGGGGCTGGTTTCGATTGACGATCTGCTGATCGCGATCGGGTATGGGAAGGTGTCGGCCCAACAGGTGACGAACCGTCTGCAACCGGAACCCCATCTGAAGGAAGGGTTGAAGGAAAAGATCATCGAGAAGATCGGTCTCGGGGACAAAGGGGTCCGGGTGCGCGGTGTCGGTGATCTGATGACCCATTTTTCAAAATGTTGCAACCCTCTGCCGGGTGATCCGATCATCGGCTTCGTGACCCGGGGCCGGGGCCTGTCCATTCATTCGGTGCAGTGCCCCAACATCGATCAACTGGATTACGACAAGGACCGGCTGGTCGACGTGCAGTGGGAGACGGAACAGCCGGAGCGTCACCCCGTGCGGGTGTCGGTGCTGACGGTGGACCGGCCGGGCATCCTCGCCGCCGTGACGGCGGCGATCAGCGCGGCGCAAACGAATATCCGTCACGCCGAGATTTCCACCTCGGAGGAGAAAAAGGCGCTGTTGAACTTCGTCGTTGAAGTCCAGAATACGCGCCACCTTGATCGGATCTTGAAGAGTATTCAGAAAGTGGACGGGGTGTTGCGGGCCAAGCGGGTGATGCGGGGGTAACCGGAGGGGCGTCGATGCGCTACTGGGTGAGGCGGTGACGCGTCCTAGGGTAGCGGGGGCGGCGCCGCGTGATTCAGCGTCACGGGGAGGATGGCGCCGATGCGCAGGTCGGAGCGAGTGGCGGCGCCGGCGGCCAGTTCGATGACATACCAGGCCGGTGCCGGTGGTTGGTAGATGGGGCAGGGTTCGCTCCGGCACGGCGGCGCGGCCGCCTCGAGATGGATGATGCGGTAGTGATCATCCAACCACAGGATGTCGAGCGGGATCAGCGTATTTTTCATCCAGATCGCGTGAGTGTCCGCGTGAGGGAACAGAAAGAGCATGCCCCGGTTATCGGCCAACCTGGGGCGAAACATCAACCCGAGGCTCCGCTGCTGCGGCGTGGCGGCAATCTCCAGCGTCACCGATCGTCCGTCCGGGAGTTGCAGGATCGTCGTTGGAAGAGGATCCTCGGCTTCCAGGAGCGGGGCGCAGCCCAGGAGCAGGCCCAGCCCGAGCACCCATCCAAGAAGGAGCGTGTATCGCATCGGCGCAGTATGCCACGTTTGCTGTGCGCGCGTCTATATAATGGATGTGCTGGGAGGCGGGTTTGGTATCCATGCCAACGATTCGAGAGACGATCGAGCGGAAAATGCGGGATGAGCTGTCGGCCTCGCACGTGGAGGTTTCTTGGGAGAAAGGAGCATACGAGGTGCGATACAGGAGATGTGCAAAGGTCAATCTGATCATGATGGCCATAGCGTTTGTGTTGGCCGCTGGAACGTCGAGGGGAGAAACACCCGGTCAGTTCGGTACCCCAAAAGATGGCGAGGGCACAAGAATCTTTAATGCCGCAGAGCACCCCTACTACAGCGGTCAATTTCACATCACGGGCCATCAAACGACGCTGGTCGGGAGCATGGCTGATGTCACGCCGTGGGATCATCTAGACTACGCGAGCAAGCGGCTCACCACCATGTCCGGAAACATCGACATTGACGTTGATGAACGGGCAAACAGCGGTCGGGTGATCGCCGAGTTCACGGAAGGCAAAGACCACTACCGGATTGTCTTTGACCGTTTTGCAGGGACTGCTCCCTATCAAGATGGCGGCATTGCGACCCGTGTCTATGAGCACGGTAACTCCGGCCACGGCGATACGCTCTATCCAAAGACGTGGCTCTATTTAGCGGGATGGGGGAAAGCGGATCTCTTCAAGAACGGCCAGCTTCTGTACAAGGACTACGCCGCCCATTTTATGGTGATGGAGCGCTCCCGCGACCCTCAGACCCATGCCGTGCGCTATCCGGGCAAGCATGAACTTCCGGGAGGAGAGACCGATCCGGCGGGGATGGAGATCGATCTCTGGGTGCGCTCGCCTGAGTCAAACTCGAAGAACTTTCCCCCGTTTGAGACATTTATTCATCTCTTTTGGGAGGAAGTGACCTGGCGGTAACGAGAAAAGTCGTCGATGGCTGACACGCCTGTGCCTGGGTCTCTGAGACATCCGACGTTCCGGGAGGCGTTTCGTTTCTGGGTCAAGCTGGGATTTATCAGCTTCGGCGGGCCGACCGGGCAGATCGCCATCATGCACACGGAGCTGGTGGAGCGCAAACAATGGATTTCCGAGGAGCGCTTTCTTCACGCGTTGAACTATTGCATGCTGCTTCCCGGGCCGGAAGCCCAACAGCTGGCCATCTACATCGGGTGGCTGTTGCACCGAACCTGGGGAGGGATCGTGGCGGGGGCGTTCTTTGTCATCCCGTCAATTTTCATCCTTATTGGATTGAGTTGGATGTATGTTGCCTTTGGAACAATTCCGGCGGTCGCCGCGCTGTTTTACGGCCTGAAGGCTGCCGTCTTAGCGATTGTTGCCTGGGCCGTGATTCGTATTGGACAGAAGGTGCTGAAGAATGTGGTCATGTTCACTCTGGCGGCTGCAGCGTTTGTCGGGCTTTACTTTCTGAAGGTTCCTTTTCCCGCGGTGATCCTCTCCGCAGGGCTGATCGGTTTGGTGGGTGGGAGGTTCTGGCCGAGTAAGTTTTATGTGATTAAGGGACATGGAGAAAGCGCGGCCACAGTCATCTAAGATGACCATCCTCCTGCAGAACATACGTTGCCGACTCTGGCCCGCATGGTGAAGGTCTTGGCCGTTTGCCTAGCCCTGTGGATCGGACCGCTGGTGTTGCTGGGGGTCTGGCGCGGGGAATCGGATGTGTTCTTCGAAGAAGGGGTGTTCTTTTCGAAGGCGGCAATGGTGACATTCGGCGGCGCTTATGCCGTTCTCCCTTACATTGCCCAGGCCGGTGTGGAGACCTATCACTGGCTTCAACCGGGCCAGATGATCGATGGGTTGGGGCTGGCCGAGACGACCCCCGGTCCGCTGATTATGGTGGTCGCGTTTGTCGGCTATCTCGGCGCGTGGACGAAGGCGGCCGGCATGTCACCGGAAACGGCGGGTCTCATCGGAGGTTTGGTTGCCACCTACTTCACCTTTCTCCCCTGCTTTCTCTGGATATTTTTGGGGGCGCCCTATATCGAGCAGACGCGAGGGAATGTTCGGTTGACCGCCGCGCTGTCGGCGATTACCGCTGCAGTCGTTGGGGTTGTGTTGAATCTGGCTGTTTACTTTGGTGGTCATGTCATTTTTCCGGGAACGCCGGTGTTTGACCTCGTGGCGCTGAGTGTGGCGGTCATGGCCTTTCTTGCTCTTTGGAAACTGAAGTCGGGTGTTTTCTCTGTTGTTCTGGGAGGGGCCGTTGCCGGTCTCATCTACAAATTACTGGTCGTGAGTTGAGTCGGAAGCTGAATCGGCGCCGGGATCAGGATGGTGTGGCGGTTGCTCGCCTGGTTTTTCGGCAAACGGCATGGTAGAGTTTTGAAACGATGAGCGCGATCTCTCAAACGATTCGAGAAACGATCGAGCGGAAAATGCGTGACGATCTGTCGGCCGCATATGTTGAAGTGATCGATGAGAGCTGGAAGCATGCCGGCCACGCCGGAGCCGCCGCCGGCGGGGGGCATTTTATTCTTCGCGTGGTCTCGGAGCGATTCGAAGGCATCTCATTGATGGACCGTCACCGGATGGTGTTTCGCATCCTTGAGAAAGAGATGCGGGGCGAGATTCATGCGTTGGTGATCACGGTGATGACGCCTCGGGAGCGTGGCGCCTCATGACCGCACATTCGGAGTCGGCCGGCGGACGCTTCGTCTCGATCATGGCGCGGTGCGGTGCGGGCCTTGCCGTCGTTGCCGCGCTCGTGCTGATGCTGGCGGGATTCGGGAGCCGCTGGGGATGGTGGCACTTTCGCACCGGATTTATCCTGCTGGCGTGGGGAGCGTACGGCGGGTTGGCGGCGTCGGCGCTCTCGTTGATCGGTGTGATCGGCGCCGTGTGGACGCGGGCCTGGCGAATCGGAGGCGTCGCGCTGCTGGGATTGCTCATCGGCATCGCCGTGGCGGCGGTGCCGTGGCAATGGCAACACGCCGCCGGGCGCGTGCCGGCGATCCACGACATCACGACTGATCTGGAACATCCGCCGGGATTTGTCGACGTGCTGCCGCTTCGCGCGAATGCCCCCAATCCGGCCAGCTATGGCGGCGCCGCCGTCGCCGCCCAGCAGCGGGCGGCCTATCCGGATCTGACGCCGCTCATCATTGAATTACCGCCTGCTCAGGTCTATGCCCTGGCGCTGGCCGTGGCGCGCGACATGGGCTGGGGGATTGTCGCCGCCGTGCCGGCCGAGGGACGCATCGAGGCGACGGATACGACGTTCTGGTTCGGTTTTACGGATGACATTGTGGTGCGGATCACGCCGGTCGAGGGGGGCAGCCGGATCGACGTCCGCTCGGTCTCGCGCGTCGGCCGCAGCGATGTCGGGACCAATGCCCGGCGCATCCACACCTATCTGAAAAATGTGGTGGCAGCCGGGTAGGCGGCCGCGGCTCGACCTCCGGCGTGTGGTTGATTGCCGGATGTCCCAATCACGCGATGCATCGTCAATCGGCATCGGTCTGCAGACTTGACCCGACCAGGCGAGATCAGTAGACTCCTGTGGCGATGTCTCTCTACCGGACGCAGGCGGCCTATTTTCAGCGGGCGTATCGTTCCGGCGAGCATGGCTGGCCGGTTGAAGGGCCCGAACCTTTCCTGATCAAAATGATCGAACGCTTTCGTCGACGGGGGCACGGCGGCCGGGCGCTGGATGTGGGATGCGGCGAAGGACGCCATACCTACTATGCCGCCGAGCAGGGCTATCGGGCCGTCGGCGTCGATTACGAACCGCTGGCCATCCGGCGGGCGCGGGCCTTGGCCCCAAGACATCCCATGTCGCGTGGGCGGGCGCGGTTCCGGATCGGGAATATTTTTTCGCTGCCGTTTCGCCCGTCGACCTTTGATCTGTTGATCGACTACGGCTGCCTGCATCACGTCACTCGCCGCGACACCCGGCGCTATCTCGATGGCGTGCTGTCGGTGCTGAAACCCGGCGGCTATGTTCTGCTCTCCTGCTTTTCCACGAAGTTCAAACACCACCCCGGCGAGCGGCGGACGCGCGACTGGCTGGTGCATCGCGGCCACTATGACCGCTTCTTCCGCAAGGGCGATTTTAAGAAGATCTTCGGCCGACGCTGCGCGGTGCTGGCCATCGAAGAGCAGCGGAACGGACTGCACGGTTTTTACCACGTCGCGATGCAAAAAAAGTTGCCGGCTGCGCGGAGCGGCCCAGAACGGAGCCAGGATGCCTGATATCGCCATCTTGAACGGTCGACTGATGCCGTTGTCGAAGGCCAGGGTCCATGTCGAGGACCGGGGGTATACCTTCGGTGATGGTGTCTATGAGGTGGTGCGCGTCTATGACGGCCGGCCGTTCATGTTCCTCGAACATCTGCGGCGATTCGAGCGGAGCGCCGAGGCAATTCAACTGCCCCTGGGTTCGCCGGTCCGGTGGGAACGGTTGTCCCGGCGGGCGATTGAGGCCAGCCGGTATTCCGAGGCCAAGCTCTACCTGCAACTGACACGGGGCGTGGCCCCCCGGGAACATCCCTTTCCCGCACACGTGCGGCCGACGATGCTGATGACGGTGAGGAAGGTCACGCCGATCGATGAGAAACTGCGCCGCCGGGGGGTGCGTGTCGTCACCATGCCGGATCTTCGATGGGGCCGTTGCGACATCAAGTCGCTCAACCTTCTGCCCAACGTGCTGGCCAAGCAATCCGCCAAGCAACGGGGCGCCTATGAAGCGATCCTGATCCGGCCGGGGTTGGGGGTGACGGAGGGCGCGTCGAGCAACCTGTTTGTGGTGACGCGACAGGGCGCGGTGATCACGCCGCCGGCCGGTCCCGCCATTCTCTCGGGCATCACGAGGGATGCCGTGATGATCGTGGCGCGGGAGGAAGGGCTGGCGGTGGCGGAGGCGGCCGTGTCGCCGGAACAATTGATCGATGCGGCGGAGCTCTTTTTGAGCGGCACGCTCACGGAAGTGCTGCCGGTGACGCGGTGTGACGATCGGATTGTGGGCACCGGCCGACCGGGACCGGTCACCATGCAACTGGCCGGTGCGCTCCGACGGTGGATCGGCCGGCATGTGCATCCGCCGGGCCGTGACCATCAGGCGCGTGTGACGACAAGCGTGCGGGCGAAGCGCCGATAGCGTGCGTCACGCGGCCGCGCGCCGTGTCGGGTGCGGTTGTGCCGGCATTCTTCGGATCCCGCGGCTTGCAAAGTTTGAGAGTGGTGTGTTATATCCTTACGCAGGGAGTCAGTGGTGCGTCGAGTGGGCCCGGATTCCGGTTTCGCCCGCTCTTTTCATTTCAAGACCGTTTTTTTGGGGTGAAGTGATGGTGGGGAAGCGGGAAACGGGAACACGGGCGGCGTTATGATCAATCGAGAGCTGGCGGAGCGGATTGAACGGTCGGCACGGCCTGTGGTGGCCTCGATGGGGTTTGAACTGGTCGAGGTGGTGTACCAGGGTGGGCCGGCGCACGGGATCGTGCGGCTGATCGTCGATAAGCCCGGCGGGATCGGTCATGACGAGTGTGAATCGGTGAGCCGCATCGTGGGCACCCAACTCGACATTGAAGAGCTGGTGCCCTCTTCCTATACGTTGGAAGTATCATCGCCGGGGTTGGATCGACGGTTGAAGAAGCCCGAAGAATACGACAAATATCGAGGGCGGACGGCCAAGATCAAAGCCGGAGGGGATGTCTATATCGGGCGGTTGGAGGGATTGGACGGCGGCTGCGTGGCCGTCCGGTTGAACAATGGAGAAGCGCGCCGGATCCCGTTACACGAGGTGCGGGAAACCCAGTTGGTGGTCGAGGTCGGTGGGACGACAGGACAGAAACGATGAATCGTGAACTCATTTCAGTGATCGAACAGATCGGACGGGAAAAGGGCATCGACCCGCAGAAAGTGGTGCAAGCCGTGGAATCGGCCTTGCAAACGGCGGCGAGTAAACGCTACGGCGGGTTGGAAAACATCCAGGTCCGCCTGGATCGCGAGACCGGCGAAATTGAAGTGGTGGTGCTGAAGAAGATCGTGGAGGTGGTCGCGGATCCGCAGATCGAGATGTCCGTGGAGGATGCCAAGCGGCTCGACCCCGACGCGGAACTCGGCGATGAGATCGGGCAACTCCTGCCCATGGAAGAGTTCGGCCGCATCGCGGCCCAAACGGCCAAACAGGTGATCTTCCAGCGGGTCCGCGAGGCCGAGGTGGAAGCGGTCTACCGGGAGTTTCACGGCCGTGAAAACGACATCATGAGCGGCGTCGTGATGGGACAGGAGCGACGGAACTATATCATCGATCTCGGCAAGACCGAAGCGATGCTGCCGGTTCAGGAGCAGGTGCCGAGGGAAAACTTCCGCCGGGGCGATCGGATCCGCGCCCTCTTGTTCGAAGTGCGCAGCGCGGCGAAAGGGCACCAGCTCATTCTGTCGCGGAGCCATACGAATTTCGTCTCCAAACTGTTTTCACTCGAAGTGCCGGAAATCAGCGAAGGGATTGTGCAGATCAGGGGAGTCGTCCGGGAACCCGGTGATCGGACGAAGATCGCGGTGGTCTCCAAAAACTCCGCCGTGGATCCCGTGGGCGCGTGCGTCGGGGTCAAAGGGTCTCGCGTGCAGGCGGTGGTCAGAGAACTGCGAGGGGAAAAAATCGATATCATTCCCTGGTCCGAGGATCCCAGAATTTTCATCGGTGAAGCGTTGAGCCCGGCCGTGGTGGAGAAAGTCGGGATCAATGAGTTCGAGCATTCCGCCATCGTGGTGGTCGCGGACCAGCAGCTCTCCCTGGCGATCGGGAAAAAGGGGCAGAACGTGCGACTGGCGGCCAAGCTCACCGGTTGGAAGATCGATATCATGAGCGAAAGCGAATATGACAAGGAACGCGCCCAGGCGAGGGATAAGGAGATTACGGCGGCCATTGCCCGCGAGCAGGAGCATCAGGCGCTGCAGCAGGTGCAATTGACGGAACGATCGGCTGACACCGCGCCGACGCTCGAGACGCTGCCCGGTGTCGGGCCCAAGCTGGCGGCCCTCCTCAAAGACGGGGGCTTCGAGACACTTGAGAAGATCGCGCACGCCACGCCGGCGGCGCTCTCGGAGGTCCCCATGGTCGGAGAAAAAATGGCCCGGAAGTTGATTGAGACAGCCCAGGCGACGCTGGCCGTTGCCGGGCCGCCGCCGGTCGCCGATCGAACCGCGG